>QNAT01000259.1 GCA_003641555.1 Thermotoga sp. | reverse complement strand
GAGGACACCTTATTCCAATGTAATAGAAATGATCAATTCCTTAAAACATTTGATCATCGTATCTGTAGATGTTCCAAGTGGGATAGATAGCAATACGGGTAAAGTACTTGGCAGTGGAGTAAAAGCAGATTACACGATAACTTTTGGCCTTCCTAAACTCGGATTTGCCTTTTACCCAGCAAGGGATTACCTAGGGAATTTATCCATTTCGAACATAAACATGCCTTATTCTCTATTGAATACATCCACGTTAAAACGGGATTTGATAACCACTTCTATGGTAAAATCTCTCTTGATAGATAGACCTCAAGATAGTAATAAAGGGACATTTGGAAAGTTATACATACTTGGTGGGGCAACAGGATATTCTGGAGCAGTATGCCTTACAGCAAAAGCGGCATTACGAGCAGGAGTTGGCCTGGCATACACTGCTGTTCCACAAAGCATATCCTCTATAATAGAAGCGAATGTTCTGGAAGCGGTTAAGCGGCCTCTCCCCACCTCCACTGAGGGGACGATCGGTATAAAGGCGAAAAATACGGTATTAGAGGATATCAGCAAGGTCAATGCCATAGCGATAGGCCCGGGAATGGGCAGGAATTTTGAAACAGCGGAGATCATAAAAGAAATATTGAAGAATACGAATAAGAATATCTTAATAGATGCCGATGGTTTGAATCTTCTGAGTACCGATGTATCGATCTTAAAGGGATTCAAAGGAAATCTCATATTAACACCTCATCCCCTCGAATTCTCAAGACTCACAGGAAAAACTGTGGAAGAGATCTTGAACAGTAGAGTAGAAAGCGCTGAGCAATTTGCAAAAGAGTATAAAGTGGTATTGGTGTTGAAAGGGAATCCAACCGTAATAGCTGGGCCAGATGGAGGGACGAGGATAAACTTGACTGGAAATTCCGGTCTGGCAACTGGTGGAAGTGGAGATGTTCTGACGGGTATTATATCTTCTCTAATGGCACAAGGATTGGCCCCTTTAGATGCTGCAACTGCCGGGACCTTCATCATGGGAAAGTGTGCCGAGCGATATGCAGAAACGAAGGCAGAAGATGCCCTCTTACCAAGCGATGTAATAGAACTCATACCCGAGGTGATAAGAGATATACGAGAGAGAAATTCGTAGCTATGTCAAGATAGACCTCGATAAATTCGTAAATAATCTAAACAGATTGAGCGAACATGTTAAGCCTGCACGACTCGTTCTCGTGTTAAAAGCCGATGGTTATGGGCATGGAGCCTATGAACTCGCTAAAACCGCTCTTGAAAATGGCTATGATTTCTTCGCTGTGGCATTTACATCCGAGGGTGTAGAGTTGAGGAAGAAAGGGATAAAAGGCAGAATACTTATTCTCAATTACACAGATGATTCAGAATGGGAAGATATCCTGAAATACGAGTTAATTCCAACTATACACGATAGAGAGTCCTTAAATGCACTAAGGAGAACGACTAAAAAAAGGATAACGGTTCACGTTAACGTCGATACCGGCATGGGAAGACTTGGCTACAGGGTGGAAGAGAGTGCTGACTTCATAAAGGAAGTTGTAAGAACAGAGAAATTAGAAGGTCTGTATACGCATTTTGCAGCCGCAGATGAAAGAGATAAGAGATACACGCGATATCAGTATTCCAGATTCCTTTCCCTATTAAAGCAATTGAAAGATGAAGGCATCGATATTCCTATCATCCACACGAATAACAGTGCTGCCGCCATAGACCTACCAGAATATGCCAACGATTACGTTCGTGTTGGCATTGCAATATACGGGCTTTATCCTTCTGAGGAAGTCAACAAAGATCTCGTTGAATTGGAAGCCATCTTATCCTGGTATTCTATAGTATCGTTTGTCAAAACGATCCATGAAGGAGATTCGATAGGATATGGAAGAGAATATATCGCAAAGGAAGAGAGAAGGATAGCAACTATTCCCATAGGTTATGCAGATGGATACAGTAGAATGCTTTCCAATAACGCTTTCGTCCTGATAGGAGGGAAGAAATGTCCAGTTGTTGGAAGGGTATCTATGGATCAGATAACAGTGGATGTTACAGATGTATCGGAGGTAAGAAAAGGGGATGAGTGCGTTTTAATAGGTAAACAAAAGGATGAAGAGATAACAGCAGATGAAATGGCAAAGTGGCGTAAAACGATAAACTATGAGGTGACTTGCAATATATCGAACCGCGTACCAAGGATATATGTGAAAAATAAGTAAGACACTGGATCAAACGAACCTTAACCCCCGCGGTGATCACCGCGGGGAGTAGAATACTTTAATACGTTACATTCTCGAGTTTCAGTTCTCCTTCGTAAGGATCCTTTTTAAAGACGACGTGCACATTGTGTGTTTCAGAAGGAGAATCGCTATCGAAGATCAGAACCCAACTCTTAGATATTGTTGATGCTATACCGAGTGTAGAGAGATCTACATTTCCAGAACTGTCGGTTAGAAGGGTAACTCCTCCTGTATCCGTGGAAAGCCTTCTCACATCTCCTTCCGGGAAACAGTAAGAATAGTTAGATTCATAGGAAGGCCAGAGTATCGTGTGGATAACTCCTCCACCAGCAAGTGTATTGATGACATCTTCTTCACTGTTTCTTGCGTAAGAAGTACCATCTCCTGGATAGTGGGCAGCCGCATCCGTCATCACTATTATTATCCTCTGAGCACCATGTCTCCAGCTGGCGTGATTCCATATGTGAACTACGGTATCGTATGGATTTTCTGGGCCATCACCACCATAGTCTCCGTACATGCTCTGTTCCATACTGTTAACGTATGTCATGAATTCCCCTGAGGCACTGAGATCTGTCGTTAGATCGATGAAATCGCCATGTGTTGTTCCTACGTCATCCGTGAACGGTATCACACCGAGGGCGACATCGTAACCGCTACTTTTAAGCAAATTCGCAAAGTCTATAACACTGCTCTTCACACCATCTATCATATGCTCCATGCTTCCCGTCGTGTCTATTGCGAAGAAGATATCCAGTTTGCCAGCAACTTCTTCACCCGTCCTGAGAACGAATCCCTGCTCTTTCCCGTCTTCGAATAGCTGAAAGTTATCGGCGGTGAGATCAGTATAAGGATCACCTGTATCAGGATCTATTATGGAATTCAATGTTACTTTAACCTGTGGTTCGATATCTGTAGGAAGAAATTTGATCTTGGCTACAGAACCGCTTAAGGCGACGTCATGAGAAACAGACGCCGGTTCAGTAGCTCCTGGGACAGGGTCTGGTGGAATTACAGGAACGGCAACATACTGAGATAGCTTTTCACAAGCCGAGAACGCAACTAACAGCAATATACCAATAACTATCGTTACGATTATCTTTTTCAT
>QNAT01000258.1 GCA_003641555.1 Thermotoga sp. | reverse complement strand
GAATAATTCCGTGATAATGATGGGAGCCGTGATAAATATAGGGGCTAATATAGGCAAGAAGACTATGATCGATATGAACGTCGTAATCGGTGGTAGGGCTCAAGTAGGAGATAACTGCCATATAGGAGCAGGCGCGGTGATCGCAGGAGTTATAGAACCACCGAGTGCTAAACCTGTGGTGATCGAGGATAACGTGTTGATCGGCGCCAATGCGGTGGTCTTAGAAGGAGTAAGGGTGGGTAGGAATTCCGTAGTCGCTGCCGGTGCTGTGGTTACCAGAGATGTTGAACCGAACACCGTTGTGGCTGGAATTCCTGCAAAAGTTTTGAAAAGAGTAGACGAAAATACGAGAGATAAAACGAAATTAGTAGATGAATTAAGGGATTTATAATATATGAATGATATAGTCGTTCAAAAATACGGCGGCTCTTCGCTTGCAGATTCAGATAAAATTAAAAGAGTAGCTCAAAAGATAAGAAACAGGGTAAGCGAAGGATATAAGTTGGTCGTGATAGTCTCTGCAATGGGTGAGACTACGAATCGGCTGATAGAATTGGCAAAGGAAGTTTCATCAAAACCTCATCCACGAGAATTGGATATGCTTTTAACCACAGGTGAGCAAGTCTCTGCGGCGCTGTTATCTATGTCCTTAAACGATTTAAAGGTGGAGACAAAGTCATTAAATGCCTTTCAGGCTGGGATATTCACATCTTCGAATTTCAGTGAAGCAAGGATACAAAAATTCAAGGTAGAAAAGATACTGAAACTGCTGGAAGATCATGATGTCTTAGTGATCACAGGCTTTCAAGGAATTACGAAAGAAGGTGATTTAACAACTCTTGGTAGGGGCGGCTCCGATATATCTGCGGTTGCATTATCAGCAGCTGTGGGTACCCATTGTGAGATATACAGTGATTTTCCAGGAATATTTACCTTTGATCCACGATTGCATAGAAATGCAAAGAAGTTAAAGTACGTAACCTACGATGAAATACTTGAAATGGCGAGTTTGGGAGCAAGAGTACTTCATAGTAGAGCTGTAGAGATAGCAAAGAAATATGATGTGAAGATCTATTGTGCTTCAACATTTTCAGAGGAGGAGGGAACATATGTGGTTGCTGATAATATAGAACAACCAGTTGTTACCGGAATGAGTGTGATGGAGAATCAAACACAGGTTACCATAGCGAATTTACCCTTGAACTACTCTTTAGTTTACAAGATCTTCGATGAGATGGCTCAAAAAGCCTTTAACGTGGATATGATCTCGATAATAAGTATAAACAACAAATTAAACATCTCTTTTACCATAATAGAAGAAGAAATGGAAAACTTCGATAGATATTTGAAGGAGGCATTGTCGAGTTTCGATGAGATTTCCGTGAATTACGAGCATGGATACGTAAAGCTTTCGGTTGTGGGGATCGGTATGAGAAATGAAAAGGGTGTGGCTTCAAGATTCTTTAAATCGTTAAGAGATATACCCATCAAGATGGTTACAACATCCGAGATAAAGATATCCTGCCTGATCGAAAAAGAATATATGAAAAAAGCAACCGATGCTTTAATAAAGGAGTTCGATCTGTGATGTTGAAAATGTACGATCATTTTAATTTAAGGCCTCAAAAGGCAAGGGGAGTTTATGTATATTCGGAAGATGGTAAAAGGTATCTGGATACCTTCGCAGGGATCGGAGTGCTGACCTTTGGACACTCCTATCCAGAACTGTTGAGAGCGATAAAGAATAAGATGGATAAGTACATGCACATATCGAATTACATTCTGGATGAAGATGCAGAATATGTGGCAAAAAGATTGGTTGAGTTCACTGGTAAAGATGGAAAGGTCTTTTTCACTAATTCTGGTACGGAATCGGCAGAGGCAGCCTTGAAAGCCGTGAAGAAGTGCGCCACGAAAAAGAGGAAGAAGATCATATACTTTAAGAACGGATTTCACGGTAGAACGTTGGGAGCCCTTTCTATCAACGGCATCGAAAGACTGAGAAAACCCTTTGGAGAGCTGTTGCCCTCAACGGTAGAACTTTCATTTAACGATGTGGAGGAATTCAACGATTACATGGATTCCCATGGTGAAGAAGTACTGGCAGTCTTTTTCGAGCCAATTCAGGGTGCGGGTGGGATAATTCCTATGGATCAGGAATTTTCCGATGTCATAAAGGGGAACCATGAAAGATATAAATTCATACTCGTGAGCGATGAAATTCAAGCAGGTTTAGGCAGAACAGGAAAGATATATGCCTATCAACACTACGGTTTAGACCCCGATATAATAATCGTTGCAAAGGCCCTCGGTGGTGGACTGCCACTTGGAGCAGCGATATTCTTAAAAGAAGCACAAAATATCTTAAAAAGGGGTGATCACGGCTCAACGTTTGCACCGAACCCGGTATCTGCGGCGGGGGCAAGATACGTGGTAGATCACATTGAAAAACTATTACCATATGTTCGAGAAAAAGGGGAGTATTTCGTCGAAGAAATAAAGAAGATAAACTCGAATAGAGTGGTTGATATACGGGGAAAGGGTCTGATGATAGGGATCGAGCTCGATAAATCCTATACGGATTTAAAACAGAAAGCCTTTGAAAGAGGATTGTTGTTAAATATAATTTCAAACTACAAGGTTATAAGGTTGCTTCCGGCTTTGATCATAACACATGAAGAGATAGATGAGATCGTTAGAGTTTTAAAGGAATTGATATGTTAGAACCTATACAATTGGTGCATTCACTGTACCAAAATTCGGAAGTTTCATTTCAGGAATATAAAACCACGGAAATATTGGAAAAGAATATAAAGCTATCTTCAAAGCATTATGGAGTGAATAACAGAGTATCGCAAAAAGAAGTATTTGAAAATAGAATGTTAAGGTGCGATCGTTTCAAAAAAATCGTAGGGACAGGAGGTAAACTCCCGTCCCTACGGTTACAGGAGTGTAAGATGAAATTGATCCGCACAGGGTCATTGACGATTGATCCACAAAGACAGTGCATCCTGTTGAGGTTTTGACTTTAAGTCGGCATTACGAAATTTGCGTTAAGGAATTCGAGGAAAAATGCGTTAAGAAAATGATACTGTCTGAGCGAAGCGAGTCTATTATTTTTAGCATTTTTACGAAGAATTTTAGCAAATTTCGTACTAGCCTTGATTTTTTCTTTGATTCGTTTCTTTTGTATCAAGACAAAAGAAATGAACATAAAGGGGTATCTGAAAACAGAATGTTAAGATACGATCGTTTCAAAAAAATCGTAGGGACAGGTTTTTAAACCTGTCCGATTCACCGTAGGTGAATGACGTTATGGGACTGCGTCCCATCGGACAAGACTGAAGTCATGTCCCTACG
>QNAT01000257.1 GCA_003641555.1 Thermotoga sp. | reverse complement strand
AATCGATACTGCACATTTCTCAGCTCTTATAGAAGGAACGAAGAAGGTCGTCGAAGCAGATCCAGACCAAAAGTTATTTGCAGACCTACTCCCCACTGCACATTGTAGGCCGGTTATTCCAGTAGGTGCCCTTCTATGGGATAAACTCACCGATGCCTGGAATTACGCTCTCTACGATAAGAAAACTCCCGAACAAGCACTCAGAGATGCACAGAATGAAGTTCAGGCAGCCCTTGATAAAGCACTGGCAGAAGAAAAATCTAAATAACTTTCGAGAGTCTTGCCCACATATCGTGGGCAAGACTCTGTTAAAATATATAAAAAAGAAGGAGAAATATTTATGAAGAAAGATTGGCTTACGAAGAAAAGAAAAGATAACTTAGTAGGAGTTTTGTTTGCACTGCCCTGGTTCATCGGTTTTGCCGTTTTCACCGCTTACCCAATTATCGCATCACTATTCTTCAGTTTTACTGAGTCTCATGTTACTCTTTCCCCAAAGTGGGTTGGTTTGGGAAACTACATAAAGATCTTCAAAGATTATCTCTTCACAAAGAGTTTTTATAATACTTTGTGGTACGCTGCTGGATTAGTACCACTTGGCCTAATCGCGGGCCTTGTCCTTGCTCTTTTACTCGTTCAACCACTAAAGGAAAGAAGTTTTTATAGAGGAATGATTTACCTGCCGAGTTTGGTACCTTATTATGCGTTTGCCACCATAGTTCTCTGGTTTTTTAATCCGTATTTTGGCATCGTTAATGGTCTATTATCATACCTGGGAATCAATGGCCCAAACTGGACAAGTAGCGAAAAATGGATCAAGTTTACCATAGTTCTCGCATCGCAGTGGGGAGCCGGGACCACAGCACTCATTTATATGGCTGCTATCAATGATATACCCAAGGAACTGTACGAAGCAGCCATGATCGATGGTGCTAATAGATGGCAGATGTTCTGGAAGATAACATTCCCCCTTATTTCACCTGCAACGTTATATTATTTGATCACAGCAACGATAAGTGCATTTCAGATATTCGATATGCCTCAAATAATGACAAATGGAACGGGAAATCCTGCCAATTCTTCTCTATCATATGTCATGTACCTTTATAGACAAGCCTTTAGATATACGAATATGGGTTTAGCGTCCGCCATGGCATGGATATTATTCTTGATATCTTTGGTATTAGTTATTCTCATCTTCAAGACATCAGCTCGTTGGGTCTTCTATGGAACGGAACGATAGAAAGGAGTGTTGTAACTGTGAAGAGATTTAGGAGTAAAAAACTACACAACAGGCTATACATTCAAACGATGAGAGCTCTTTTGATCCTTGTCACGATACTGTATATGCTTCCATTTCTATGGATGCTTTCCACCTCACTAAAAGCAGATCAGGATCTCTATCTATTTCCACCCAAGTTAATTCCAATACCTCCAGTTTTCCAAAATTACAAAAATGCTACGGAATACTTCCCATTCTTCAGATATTTCGGAAATAGTCTTATAATAACCTTTGGCACCGTTGTGGGAACTTTGTTGTCATGTCCCCTCGTAGCTTACAGCTTTTCAAAACTTCATTGGAAGGGAAGAGATCTCTTCTTCTATATAATGATCGGGAGTATAATGCTTCCATTCGCCGCCACTATGATACCTCAGTTCATAATCTTCAAAAAATTGGGTTGGGTTAATACATTTTTACCACTTATAGTACCATCTTTCTTTGGTACGCCCCTTTACATATTCCTTCTAAGACAATTCTTTCAAACTATACCTGATGAATTGTTGGATGCTGCAAGAGTTGATGGGGCATCGGAAATTCAAATATATTCACGAATAATGTTACCTCTAAGTAAACCTGTCTTATTACTCATTATGTTATTTCAATTTCTCGCCTCATGGAATAATTATTTAGGACCTTTGATATATCTAACCGATGAGAATAAATATCCTCTATCTCTCGGACTACCTCAATTCTTGAATAGATATGGAACACATTGGAATTGGATGATGGCAGCAGGTACAATATCCATCATCCCCACACTCATCTTCTTCTTTTTTGCACAAAAGTACTTGATAGAAGGTATCAAATTATCTGGAATAAAGGGATAACAAAAGGAGGAATGTCGATGTCTAATCTTAAAGTTCATGTTGTAACTCATACTCATTGGGATCGCGAATGGTATCTGCCATTCGAGGTATTCAGAAAAAGATTGGTAAGATTAGTTGATCAACTCATAGACGAGATGAGTAAGGGAGATGATTTCAGACATTTCATGCTCGATGGGCAAACGGTAGTCCTGGAAGATTATCTTGAAATCAAGCCTGAGATGAAAGATAAACTCTTCGATTTGATAAAATCCAAACGAATAGGAGTAGGCCCCTGGTACATACTTCCGGATGAATTTCTCATCACCGGGGAGGCGTTTATAAGGAATTATCTCGTCAGCCAAAACCTACTCAAGTCCTTTGGCCTTTCTGGAATGAATATCGGTTATCTCCCGGATATGTTTGGTCACAGCGCATTCACCCCTACAGTTCTAAAAAATCTTGGCCTGAAATCCACCGTCGTATGGAGGGGTATAGGTGATGCATCTCGAAAGTCAGAATTCATCTGGGAATCTCCCAACGGTGATGGAATATTGGCTATCAATCTTCTTCATTCTTACTCGAATGGAGCGCATTTCGGAAGGAATATCGATGAGGTAAAGGAACAGTTCAAAAAAGAAGTGAAAACTCTATCGAAGGATTGCACTACGAACAACATTCTCATAATGAACGGTACAGACCATGAAATGCCCATATTTGACCTTCCTTCTCATTTCGACAAATGGGGAAAGGAAACGAATGTTGAGTATATCCATTCGACTCTTGATAACTATACAGAAAGTGTGTTGAACGCAAAGCCAAAGCTAAAAGAGGTAATAGGAGAGTTGAGGTCTCCGAAGTACGAACCAATCTTGAGGGATGTTACCTCTACCAGGATGTATTTGAAATTACAGAATTTCATGGCTGAGATGTTGTATCAACATTACGTTGAACCTCTCAGTGCTATATTGAACACCCTCGGCGAAAAAATCAACAGGAACGAGGTCGAATACGGATGGAAGCTCATACTCAAGTCACAACCACACGACAGTATATGTGGCTGTAGCATCGATGACGTTCATCGAGATGTGGAATACAGGTTGAGAAATGCCACTCAGCAAGGACTGATCCTGTGTATAGACTCTCTCAGGAGCCTTTCAGAAAAGGTAAAAGTCGAAGATAAAGGTGTACCATTGATGGTATTCAATCCCCCTGGGCATACTACGGAGACGATAGTCGAAAAAGTGGTTTATCTGGAGCCAGGAAAGGATTATAGAGTTTTT
>QNAT01000256.1 GCA_003641555.1 Thermotoga sp. | reverse complement strand
GGATACACTGTCTTTGTGGATCAATTGTCAATGGCCTTGTACGGATCAATTTCATTTTATAATACCCCTTTATGTTCATTTCTTTTGTCTTGATACAAAAGAAACGAACTAAAGAAAAAAGTCAAAACCCAACAGAACAATTTCATCTTACACTATTGCATACCCATAATCGTAGGGACATGACTTTAGTCTTGTCCGATGGAACGAAGTTCCATAACGTCATTCACCTACAGTGAATCGGACAGGTTTAAAAACCTGTCCCTACGATTTTTTGAAACGATCGTATCTTAACATTTTGTTTTCAAATACCCATTCATGTTCATTTCTTTTGTCTTAATACAAATTCCTCATAATGCAGGTCTAAATTCAGGAACAATTTCATTTTACATTATACAACCATTTACATTTCACTTATCACATAATTTTCTCTATGCTTTGATGTATCTATGGTAATTTCAAAAACTTATATAGAATTCTCTCAGATCACCCTTGTATTCTTCTTCTTGCTTTATTACATTCTCTACACTGGCAAATGCAGGTCCCTTCCAGAGGTATATCTCAAGTTTCCTTATATTGTCTTCGCTACCTTCTACCATAACCATCACATCCCCATCAGGTATGTTCCTGACAAATCCATTCAATCCCAATTTTCTCGCCTTTTCTTCTACATACCATCTGAAACCCACCCCCTGTACTCTGCCGATTATAGTAAAACGTACACGTTTCATTTTTTCTACTCTCTGATTCTCTCCAATATTTTCTCGCATTTTTCTTTCAAATGTTTTGGGATATGTTTATCCTTACAAAGTCTATTCAAATAGGACTCGATCTCCCCCTTTCCCTCTTTGGTATTATCAAGCCATTGTGCGAATGCATCTACTATTTTCTCCTTGAAAAGATATTCTTTATCCTTCAGAGTACTTATATCTTTTCCTCTTTTAATGGCATCTATCTTATCTTGCTCGTTCATATCTATCAAACGCAGATAACCATTTACTTTCAGAGATATCCTATCGAGCGTAGCAACATCGCTTATAGAGGATAGAACATCGGAGATCTTCGTGGCTCCTTCGGAGTCGATCAATTCGTTGTATTCTAAAATAGCAGGTTCTATAAATTCCATGTGAAATACATGGGCATCTTTCCATGAGGCCAGGGTTGCAGTCGCCTCCCCTTCTTCTTTAAGATATGCCTTCAGATGGATATCTGCACATTGATGAGCCAGATTATATTTCACTCTAATCCTATCTATAGGTTTATTCAAATCAGATTCGAAGTCTCCATATAACGCATCCATGTCCCCCATGTACACGAAGTATTTCTCAGGCAGTAACTTCCCATCTGCGATGAGTTTTACAACAATTCCTTTGCTCTCTTTCCCAAATTCCAATCTCTCTGTCTTCTTCTTTGGTAGGAAAACAAATACCAGAACTACCACAATAACAATACTGATTATTATCGTTATCTTGTTGTATCTTCTCAATTTAAAAATCACCTCACATGTATGACAATATCCTTTGAGAGAGAACACGAGTTGTTTCAAAGATCTCTTCCTCAGAGACAGTAACAACTTTCCCTTCTCTTACCACGATTTTCCCATTTATTATTGTATAATCTACTTTTGATTTTATACCTCCTGCTGTTATTAAATGCTCAATAAAATTACCGCTCTCTACAGGGGTGGGAGAAGGATAATCCAATATGACCAGATCTGCCTTATATCCTTCTTCTATTTTCCCCAATGGAATCCCGGTTAGTCTAAACACCGCTGAGTAATTGTTTTTCAAAAGCATAGAAGATATCGTCTTAGAAAAGAACTGAGAGATCTCTTTTTTCCAATCACTATAGAGCAGATAAGAGATTCTTAGCTGTTGAAACATGTTGTAACCAAAGCCTGCATCTCCTAATCCCACTGTTAGCCCTCTACCCAATAAACCCTTTATATCCGTTTTTCCAATGGCATTTCTCATGTCTGACTCTGGATTATGCACAATTATTGTATTCTTCATGGCGAGCACATCTTTGTCTTCATCATTTAGATTGACGCAATGAGCAGCAATGGTATTGGAATTGAGTATTCCACATCTTGCCAACCTATTTGCAACGCTCATACCATATCTGAGATATGAATCTTTATTATCTTCCACCCCCTCCGCAAGGTTTATATGAAAGTCGATCTCCTTATCAGGGATAACTTTCCTTATCTCCTTTATAGTATCATCAGATACAGTGAACGACGAGTTTAAACCGATCATAGAATGGATCATATCGTTCGGTAGATTGGATGTTTTTACGCGAAATGCGGCGTTTTCTTCTATAGATTCGATAGCCTTTTGTTTTCCACTTCTATCAGATATCTCATATGAAAGAGAAGCTCTTATCCCTACACTACTAACGGCACTGTATATAGAATTCAAAGAGTCCTTTATTGCATTAGGGCTGGAATGATGATCAAATACCATTGTAACACCGGATTTTACCGATTCTATGGCACCCACAAGAGCAGAATAGTAAACACTTTCCAGATCCAGAGTTTTATCGTATTTCCACCGTGATCGCTTCGATATCCGATCAGATACCAGGGGATCAGAGTCATTCAAATTCAATCCTCGCATTAAAGAATTGCAAAGATGAGTATGTAAATTCACCATCCCCGGCATCAAAAGATGGCCTTTAGCATTCAGAATCAGGCTCTCATTTTTCTTCTCATAACGATATTTTTTTTCTATATCTTCTTTTTCCCCTACTTCTACTATATCTCCATCCTCTATATATACAGCACCATCTTCTATCCAGGGTCTGCTTTGAGAGTTAGTAAATATAGTAGCATTGGTTATCAGCATAAACCTACACTCCTTGACGCGATCATTACAATTATATCATACGATGATTTTACTGTGGAAAACCAAATGTTTGCAACAGAAGAGAATATACCTAAATCGTATGCTCATCCTACTCTAAAAAGCATATATTTGCTCTATGTAAAAGGTACTGCATCATCATTCGTAAAGACAGGAGTTTAAACTATCCATCCCTTTTTCCTGCCGATATATACGATCGATTTGGAAGACAGATATACTGCCCCCTACTATCTGTTAAATGAGATCACACAATTCCTCCATTGAACTCACGATGAAATCTGGTTTTATCCTGGATGCCTTTATGTCCTCTACTCTCGTTTCTCCAGTAAGTGTCAAAACAGATATTATACCAGCATTTATCCCCGTTTGTATATCCGTCATCAATCCCAAAATCCCAGTTAGAAACCAAAAAGAGGATAAACCCATAAAATTTGTCTGCACTTTTTCAAAAATTCAGTAAAACTTCGAAATCATCTCAGCAAATATTCATTATTTTTGACAAAATCGACAAATTCCCAAACG
>QNAT01000255.1 GCA_003641555.1 Thermotoga sp. | reverse complement strand
TTTTTCTTTGGTTCGTTTCTTTTGTATCAAGACAAAAGAAATGAACATAAAGCGATATTGAGAAACAAAGGTATTTGAAAATAGAAAGTTAAGATACGATCGTTTCAAAAAGATCGTAAGGACTGGTCTTCAGACTGTTGACAATTGATCCACAAAGACAGTGTATCCATTGAGGTTTTGATCTTTTCTTTGGTTCGTTTCTTTTGTATCAAGACAAAAGAAATGAACATAATATTCTTGGGTTGCTGGAGAACTTTTCAATCTCTGAATTCAAATTCCATGTCATAGATGCGGACAGTATCACCACTTTTTGCACCAGATTTGCGGAGCTTTTGCGTTAAGCCATGCCTTTCTAATATGTCCAAGAATAGGTCAAATGCATCGCTATAACCGAGATCATATTTTCTAATCATTCTTTTAACACTTTCTCCGAAAACCAAAAATTCGCCATCTCTGACCTTCTGAACTCTCATATCGAATCTCCGATTTACACCCTTAACTTCAACGAGTTGATATTCTTCTTTGGGTCTAACTTTCACTTTTTCTCCCGATATCTTTACAAGCAATTGCCATATTTTTTTCAGCAGCCCTTCGATTCCATAACCAGTTACCGCAGATATGAATTCTATGTTAATATTACGTTCAGTGAATTTACTCTTCACAAATCTCAAATGCTCTTCATCCGTTATATCTATCTTGTTACCCACTACTATTTCATATTTCTCTGCCAATAGAGGATGAAAGAGTTCCAATTCCCTTCTTATATCTAAATAATCGTTTACAGGGGAACGAGGATTAGCAGGAGAGATGTCTACCAGATGAAGTAAAATGCGAGTTCTCTGAATATGCTGTAAGAATTTATCTCCGATTCCTTTACCTTTATGTGCTCCCTTTATTAGACCTGGTATGTCTGCTGCAACGAAAGACTTCCCATCTGACAGATTAACAACTCCCAGTTTAGGTGTTAAAGTGGTGAATGGATAATCCGCTATCTCTGGCCTGGCTTCACTTATTCGCGATAGAAGTGTAGACTTCCCGACGTTAGGATAACCTACCAATCCGACGTCTGCCAGTAGTCTCAATTCCAATATTAAGGCACGTTCCTCTCCCTTACTGCCTCGCGTGGCTATCCTTGGTGATCTACGAGTTGGTGTTACGAATCTGGCATTTCCTTTGCCTCCTTCTCCCCCTCTACACACGAGATACTTCTTGTCCTTTTCATCAAGATCGACCAGGATTTTGCCATCTTCGTAACCTTTGACAATTGTACCAATTGGGACCCTTATAATCAGGTCATCTCCATCTTTACCTGTTTTATTCTTAGAACCCCCGTCTTTGCCATCTTCAGCTGTGAACTTCTTCTTATATCTAAAAGAAATAAGCGTATTTTCACTTTCATCTGCAATGATATACACATCTCCTCCCTTTCCACCATCCCCACCATTCGGACCTCCCTTAGGGACATACTTTTCCCTTCTAAAACTCACCATTCCATTTCCACCTTTACCTCCTTTTACTATTATCTTAACCTTATCTAAAAACATATTTCATCTCCTTTACATCATTTCATCTTTATACGATCTTATCACATGATCTGAGCGTTGGAAAAGCCGATTTAGATTAACATTTTGTGAGTTATCAAAATCTTATAAAAAACATCACGAAATTTTGATTGAAGTTAAAAATTTTATTCGATATCATGAGTATGCTACAAGAAATTCATGACGCATGGGGGCTAAGATGGAAAATCAGCAGAACGATAAGATCGGTGAATGGTTAAGAGAAAGAATTCCTTCCAAAATATACAACTTATGGTTTAACACGATAAGATTAGAGAGTATCAAAGATAAAGAAATAACTCTCACAGTTGCTAATCTATTCATAAAAGACTGGCTTATAAAGAAGTACGATACCCTGTTCAAGAAAATGGTAGAGGATATATTCGGGACAGGTCACATTTATAAGCTGGAGATACAAGGTATATCTCCTGAATCCTCCACAACTAAAAAAAGTAGAAAGAAGTTAATAAAGAAAAGGCCTTTATTACTCTGCGAATTTAACAAAGAATTCACATTTGATACCTTCGTCGTGGGCAAATCAAACGAACTCGCCTACAAGGCATCCATCGAAGTCTCCAAATTCCCCGGAGAGAAATATAATCCCTTATTCATATTCGGGGGAGTAGGACTTGGCAAGACACACTTGATGCACGCCATAGGACAAAAAGCGTTGCAGTTCAATCCGGACTTAAAGGTCCTGTATACGACGAGTGAAAGATTTATGAACGACATGATAAGCGCGATAAGGTCTGATAATATCATGGTTTTCAGAGATAAATACAGAAAGGTAGATGTACTCCTTGTAGATGACGTTCAATTTCTAATAGGCAAAAGTGGAATCCAGAAAGAATTCTTTCATACATTTAACGATCTGTTCAATTTAAGAAAACAAATAGTCATAACTTCTGATAGACTTCCTCATGAATTGGATGATTTTCAGGAAAGATTGACGTCGAGATTCGAAATGGGATTGATGGTAGGAATAAAACCCCCTGAACCTGAAATACGGTACACTATCATGAAGTCTCTCGTAGCGAAGGAAAAGGTCGATATACCGGATGGGATCTTGCAAGAGATCATGATGAAAGCAGATCAAAATGTCAGGCGATTAAAGGGAATAATAACAAGGCTCATTGCTTTCAACTCCCTAACAGGACAAGAAATAACCGTTGGGAATTGTCTCAGTATCATAAGCTCTATCTTACCAGATGATAATAAGGGAGATCCAAAAACGCATTTGCGTGTAAAGACAGAATATATAAAAAGAATAGTGGCGGAAGAATTCGGCATAAAGTTAAAGGATATGCTGGACAGGAAAAGAAAAATAGCCCTTGCCAGGCAAGTAGCAATGTACATAATGGGAAACTCCAACATACCCGTAAAAGAAATAGCTATGAGCTTTAGTAGGGTTCGAAGTACGGTGATTTACTCACTGAGTAAGGTAGAAAAGATGCTTAACGATGGTAACAATCCAGCATTAGCCTCGAAGATAAAAGAAATTGAAAAACACTTAGAAAAGAAAGAGAGTAAAGTAGAGGCATAATTATACTGGCTTCACTATCTTTATGTTATTTACTTTTTGCTTGCGAAAAATATTCTTGATCTGCTCCACTTAGCTTTGTACATCGCTTCATCAGCAGCAGAGACGAGATCAGACGCAGTTCTACCATCCACAGGATATATAGATATTCCTATACTCACGGTTATCTCTGCAGGGCAATTCTCTATCCTGATAGAAGCAATGGTATTATATATGCGCTCTGCTATCTCTTGTGCCCTCTTTACTCCAACGTTTTCAAGAATTACTACGATCTCATCTCCCCCGTA
>QNAT01000254.1 GCA_003641555.1 Thermotoga sp. | reverse complement strand
TCCCCATCTACAGTCTTATGAGGACCTTACATCTCCGCAATAGCTACCTGGGATTGATTTTGATCTACAGTGCTGCTCAACTCCCTTTTCTCATCTGGCTCATAGAACAATTCTTCGATACTATACCACCTGAGATGGAAGAGGCTGCATGGATCGACGGCAGCTCGTATTTCAGGACCCTGTTTTCCATAGTAATGCCTATAGCTAAACCTGGGATAGCTGTAACAGCTATATTATCTTTTCGAGCTGCATGGAGCGAAAGTGTGTTGGTATTAGTCCTTATCGATTCACAACGCTTACAAACAATTCCTCGAGCTTTTTATGAAGCTGCAAGAACTATGGGGGGATCTGCAGTAGAATATCAATATGAAATTGTTGCTACTATGGGCCTATTTTTCGTGCTTCCATTGATGATCATCTTCTGGATCACGCGTAAGTACTTTGTGAAAGGAATGTTGGGGGGTGCTATAAAATGAAATTACCGAATTACAAGATCATTCAAAACTACATTCTAAATCTTATAGAGAAAAAGGAATTCATTGATGATGATCAACTCCCCTCTGAGAACGAACTCTCTCATGAGTTTGGCGTTAGTCGTGTAACGGTTAGAAAAGCTCTGGATGAACTGGTAGCAAAGAATATCCTTTACAGAGTTCAAGGAATTGGAACTTTTGTATCTCCCAGGCGAGATATAATTCGTAAATCGAAGTACATAGGAGTTATTCTCTCCTATTTTGTTCAGGATTACATCACTATGGGCATACTAAGGGGTGTAGAGGATTTTCTCAGCTGGACGGATTACACTCCTATATTTCAATATATGAGAGAAAGGACAGGAACCGAAACTCAGAAGCTCAAAAAGTTAAGGAAGAAAGGAATAAGGGCTTTTATCATTATGCCAACTATCCAGAGCCTAAAAGATTCTGAAATAAGAGAATTGATCGGAAGTGGAGAACCTATCGTATTTGTGGATAGGAAAGTAGAGGGTCTGGATGGTATCTCTGTTGAATCCGATAATTTCCGTGGGGGATATGAGTGCGGTAAGCATTTTCTATATCACAACGTTCATAGCATTCTCTTCATAGCATCTGAGGGATTCAAGATCAGCAGTGTAAGAGATCGATATGAGGGCTTAGTAGAAGGACTCAAATCGAAGATACCAACTGAACATTTGATCCTCGAGGGTGCCAGTATAGACGATATGGATTTAACCCCCGTCTTAGAAAAAATAAAAAGAGATTCGATAGATGCTGTATTCTGCTGCAACGATATTATAGCATTCAGGATGATCAACTTGATGAAGTTGAACGGAATAGATGTACCAGAAGATGTTAAGGTTATCGGCTTCGATGATAGAGATATAAGTAAGTATGTATTACCTCCTTTGACTACGGTACAACAACATCCTTACAAATTGGGTTATCAGGCTGCCAGTGTATTGCTTTCTTTACTTTCAGGGAATCTTTCGCTCGATTCGAATACGATAAGGGTACCTGTTGAGTTTAAAGTAAGAAAATCCTGTGGATGTTCTTTGGAAAGGAAGCAATATCATGATTAAGAGAGGAATTCTTACGAAATCGGATTCAAAGAAACTCATAGATATTGAGTTCAATGTTTCTTATGGGGTTAAGGTGTTGATTCTCTCTCTTGATTTTTCCCCATCCCGTCTTCAGGATAGGAATGCAAATAAAAAGCTTGTTCTTGACAGCATAAAAGAATATAAAAGTAGTATAGGTGATATGGGTGTGGATCTCAAGAGATACGATGAACATTCAGATCAGATCGTGGATATGATAGTCGATCAGATATATCCCATAAGAAATCTTTTGAACTTCTCGGTATACGATCCCCGAGGTAGATTCAGAGGTCGTTGGGATGCAGGGAAAAAAGAGGTCATCATCTCCGAAAATATCTCCTCTCCTGGAATGTTATCCGGCCCGTTTTATCCTGGAAGATGGAAATTAGAATTGGAAGTTGCGGCCATAGTAACGGATGAATGTAAATATGAGATAAAGATAGAAACTAAGAGATACGATACCAAACCTAAATGGATAAGAGGACACCTTCATGTGCACACATATCACAGTGATGGCAAAAACTCCCTCGATGAAATGGTGGAAGAATCGAAAAGGCAGGGTTTAGATTTCATCGCCCTTACAGATCACAATACCATAAGCGGTCATAAAGATATAAAAGAATATGAGAACTTTTGTGTCATTCACGGTATGGAATTCACAACACCCAAAGGGCATGCTACTGCTCTGGGTATAAGAGAATACATAGACTGGCGGACCAACGACGATAGAACTATGAACGATATCATCACTGAAGTGCATCACCTGGGTGGTCTGTTTGCAGTGGCACATCCGTTCGTGTTAGGAGGAGTGATCTGCGGTGGATGTAAGTGGAATTATACGGAGAACGATTTCGATTATGAAAACGTTGATCTCCTGGAAATATGGTCTGGTTCATGGTCAGAGTTAGAAATTCCAAACATACTTGCGATTCGGTTATGGGATAGATTACTCAACAAAGGCATACACGTAGTTGGTATATCTGGTAAGGATTGGCATAATAAAACTAATAATCCACCTGATTGTGGTGTTAATTATATTCTCGTAAATGAGTTGAGTGAAAATGCCATACTATCTTCATTGAGTGCGGGAAGAGTTTTCATATCCATAGGGCCAACTATAGAGTTCTATGCCACTTATAACGGAATCCGCTATGAGATGGGAGATGTCATACCATTCAAGAACGACGAAAAAGTCTTATTTCATTGTTCTGCCAGAAGCGAGATACCCTTTAAGGTATTTGTAGTAAAGAATTCAAAAGTATTTTTGAATACCCAAAAAAGCCAATTCGATTTTTCAGTTACTCCACAAGGAGGAGATTGGTACAGAATGGAGGTATACGAACTACAATTCGATCGCCCCTTAGCCATATCCAATCCTATAAGAATTTCTCCTTCGAATGTGACTTAATGGCCTTCTTTATCGTTCTCAAAGGCAGAGGAATGCAATCAAATTTTTCATCATCCAATTCCAATGCCTTTCCAATGTTAGATTCATCCATGTTAAGTACATCTTCTACTCGCATACCTTTGACCAACTCAGATGTATAACTCGAGCTCGCTATGGCACGTGGGCATCCTTTCACCAGATACTTTATTTGTATAATTTTACCTTCCTCGATCTTGATGAAGAATCTGATCGTATCCCCATCTGATGGGTTGTATCCTTCTCCATAGACATTGTAATCATCGAGTTTTCCATTATTCCTGGGATTCATGAAATGTGAGATGAGGAGTAGAGAGTATTTCATGATGTACATTCTCCCATCTTTCTCAGCTTCTTTATGATCTGATATAGATTCTGAATGAAGTAATCGATCTGTTCATCGGTATTGTCTG
>QNAT01000253.1 GCA_003641555.1 Thermotoga sp. | reverse complement strand
TTCACCATAACCGTTAGCCACGAAACCTTAATCAATGTCAAATTATTAGAACGCCCTTTCATTCATACCCATATACGATACGCATTTACCCATCTAACATTTTTTGTGTTACCCTTCAGTCTGCACACTTATATACGCTACTGCCAGCATAGAATATACCATCGCCTGAACTACACCCACGAAGAACCCAAAAAATCCCCACAAAGCCACAGGCAATATGAAATATTTTACCATGTAACTCAAAACAAGAACCAATATCCCACCACCTGCTATGTTTCCGAATAACCTGAAAGAATGGGATATAACCTTCGAAATTTCACTTATGATATTCAATGGCAGCATAAATATAAACGGTTCTACATACGATTTCAAATATCTTTTTAACCCTTTCTTTTTGATAGCAAGGCCATGGGCAACGAACAAAACCATCAAAGCATAAGTTAGGTTCGTGTTCAGGTCACTCGTAGGGCTGTACCAGGTATCCTGAAACAAGGTAAAACTTTTTAGGTGTTCGTTTTCTACAGCAGTTTGGATACCAGGAATGCCACCCAATATGTTAGAGAATGTTACGAACAACATGAGTGTAGCCGCAAATGGAAAGACGGTTTTACGTGCGAACTCTTTGTCTTCAAATGCCCCCTCGACCATATCATGGTATATGAAACTCAATATCCATTCTATTAAACTCTGCTTTCTATCCGGAATCAACTTCTGCTTTTTCTTGTACTGATAACCTATGAAGACGAGAATTGTCATCAACACCCAGCTCATTATCAGTGTCATGGGATTCACAGCCCAGAAGAAAAACCTGCCGAAATGGATTATCCATCTTTGACCTACACTTGTAAGGGGCTGCATAGTCTTTATAGCAAAATATGCAACCACTACGTAGATTACCATATAGATGATCAGGAACCAACTGAATCGC
Source organism: Thermotoga sp. (assembly GCA_003641555.1). GTDB lineage: Bacteria > Thermotogota > Thermotogae > B3-G13 > B3-G13 > B3-G13. The sequence continues at coordinate 2,487 of QNAT01000253.1, read as the reverse complement.
GATAATCTTTTTTTCTTTGCCATATTCTGTCACCTTGCTTACCAATTATATAACATAAGTATATCACAACTTTCGGTATAAATATCCCAATAGTCATACCTGTGAACAAAACGACATTTCTCGTACTCGCTATCGAAAACATCATAACCGCAACGATGAAATATCGCATTATATATCCTGTTTTGACAGGAGTTACCTTCCTTTTCTCCGCCATAAGGTATATGCTCTTACGTATGAGAAATAGATTCAAAATTGAAATTCCTACCCCAGCAGATATGCCTTCTATGAAGGAAATATCGAAGAGTACGAGTATCCCTATCCCACCAATTATGCCTGCGAGGAAAAGCGATCTTATCGTTATCCTCTTTACCTCATCGTTTAGTTCTTTTATCTTCATCCTTCAACTGCTCCTTTATCATCTTCGAAAACATCTTGTAAGCATTCCATATACCTGATGCTAATCCTAATATGAAAAAGATTACTGTGAAAATCTTACCACCAAATGTCCATTTATCCAGATAATATCCTATCATTATTCCCACAAAAGTACTCGCTGCTATCGTTAAGCCTATTTGTCCAATGCCAGCAAATGTTCTAAAAACATCCCTTAACCCAAATTCCTCTTTTTTATTTTTCTTTTCTTCCATTAAAAACGATACTCCAACAACTGCTCTTCATCGTACATAGAGAGGTTGGAATAAGTTAACAAATTTAACAAAAACCTCTGTAAAAGATTTAACCTATGATAGTAGTAACATACAGATGCCTTACCCCTTATATCGGATAATCTCTTTGCGATTTCTATTGCCGTATTCAGATCACCCAATCTATCGACCAAATTCACTTCTTTCGCTTGAATACCTGTATAGACACGTCCTTCTGCCAGTTGTTTTACCACTTCTTCTGTGAGAGATCTCCCAAAGGAAACACGTTTTATAAAAAAGGCATAACTAGATTGCAACAACTCCTTTATCTCCTCCCTTTCCTTTAACGTTAATGAAGTAAACGGATCAAAGGGTCGAGAAGAAACCCTATCTCTTATACTGTAATTGTCTATCCTCGCTTTGGAAAGCAAATCGTATATCTTTGGGATCTCCATAACGACTCCTATACTTCCAGTTATCGAAAGTGGTTCTGAAACGATATAATTCGCTCCACTTGCGATGTAATATCCTCCAGAAGCCGCTATACCACCAAGAGAAGCAACAACCTTTCTGCCTGTTTTCTTAAACTCATCTATCGCTCGCCAGATGTGCTCAGATGCAATTGCAGAGCCTCCAGGGCTGTTTATTCTCAAGATAATGGCTTTTACATTCCTATCTCGTTCTGCTCTTCGAATCATCGCAACTACTGCCCCATCCGTAGTTTTTCCAAAGCCGGATTCACTTTCATCTCCTACTGCTATTTCTCCTTCAACAGGAATTACAGCTATCTCACCACTTCCATTCTCCTTATTTTCAAGGAAGTTCCTTATTTGTTCCATATTCATCGTATCTTCAACCTTCAACTCATCCATAATATCTTTCTTCACATCTTCGTAATAGCCAATCGCATCCACCATATTCATATCTTTCGCCTTCATCGCATCGATAAACCCTTTATCTACATATTTCTCAAGTGATATCTCATCTATATGTCTATCTCTTGTTATATCCTTTACAATAGTATCGTGTAGAACTGAAACGATATCCCTTACCATCTTCAATTGTTTATCTGTCATTTGAGAAGTCAGAGGATTAAACGTACCCTTGTAATCACCAGCAGTAAAGACCATCATATCTATCCCCAAATTCTTCAACATATTACCCACCTTTTGTATATCCATCGAAACACTGAGCCCGTATAGATTGGAAAGAGTAGGCATGTATATCTTATTACCCACAGTGGAAAGATAATATGCTGGCAGGGAGACATCACCATCTATGTAAAAAACCACGTATTTCCCTGCCATCTTCAATTTCTTTACTGCGGATCTGACCTCCTCTACTAAGGCATACGTACCCAGGGAAACAGGGAAATTTCTCACCCTTATGAGTACACCTTTGCAATAGGGGTCATCTTTTAAGTAATACAATACCCTGAGCAGATCATCTACTCTCAGGCCACCCTTGAACATTTCCATAGGATCCCCACCAGCACCTGTACCCGACAATAGGTCTTTTATACTCATGAGGAACAGATACGGCTTCTTTTTCACAATACCGATGGAGAATCTGAAACCAAGGGAATGAGAAAAGGTATTATCTTTCCATAGAAGTGCATAATCGAGAGCAGAGCCCCAATGGTATATTCCAATACCTGCAGATAAACCAAGATCGCTATTGTATCCACCACGCAGTGAGATCCAATCGAGAAAATTGGTTTCCAATCCCACATTCCATACTGCGTTGTTGAGATCGAGAAAAGCAGATGGATCGTGGAAAGGAAGCCCTTGCTTGATATCACCTTCAAACTTCAAAAGATCAGATATGTTTATGCCTAAACCCG
>QNAT01000252.1 GCA_003641555.1 Thermotoga sp. | reverse complement strand
GTGTTAAGATCCCGGGCACGAATTCACCCTCGTTTACCACACCACTGAGATCGGCTGCATGCTTTGTATTTTTGGAGATCCAGCTGGCGTTCATAAATATCACATCACCCGGAGTTCTTTTTGCACTGAATTGAGCAGGAAGCATACTCCTCAGATCCTCAAACCTGTAGGTCCTGTATTCAACATCTATGCCAGTTTTTTCTGTGAATGCCTTCAAAACTGGCATAAAGCCTTCCTTTTCAGCTCCAGCCCATGGACCTATAACCGTAAGCGTAGTAGCAAAACCAATAGCAGAAACTAACAACACACACAATGCCAAAACAACAGTAAATTTCTTAAACATCTCTTTTTCCTCCTTTGATTTGGTAATGTAAATTCCAGGAATCCCAAAAAACATATTTATCCATTTACCACCTCCTTTAACCATAAAACAGTTCTCAAAATTTTAAAACACGCTTCAAAAATTTCTAACCTTGAATTAAGTATATCACATGAATCAGCGAATGTCAACACCCCGAATTGCATCATAAAATCTATTTACATTCAAAGTCAAAAAGTGGATTAGTAACTCAATGGGACAACTTCATCTTACACCGTACATTTATCAGGCATTCGGTCTTGTCCCTGCGAAAACATACCCGGATCAATGGCATAAAATGGATTATCACACCTTTTTGCAGTATAATTTGCATGAAAAACAATATCTATAGAATTTGGAGGAAAAAGATGAAAAAGGATATGAGGTATTTCGATCTGCTTCAAGCATGTACTGAACCAGGCTGTCCTGTGTGTCGACTTTCTCTCAAGGCAACTCGCCGCTATATGGATAATCTTATGTACGAACACGTTAATGACCCCGGGGTGCGTAAAAACCTGCGAGAAGCACGCGGCTTCTGTAATGAGCATGCCTGGTGGTTATCTGAGGATTATATAGACGCTTTAGGTATTGCCATCATTCATCAGGATATTATTGGAAATGTATTGAAGATCATTAACGCTCCATTACCGGGGCGCAAAGCAAATCAAAAGGCTCAAAATCTCCTCGAACGACTACATCCTTCCATTGAATGCCCAGCTTGTACATTCCACCATACGATGGAAGATATAGTAATCCATACACTGTTAGAATATATAAGTGATAAAGAGATGTCAAAAGCCTTGTCAAATTCCGCCGGACTGTGTTTACCTCATTTCTCACGTGCATTGGAACTCGTTCAAGAAAACAATACATTAAAACGATTGGTGAATCTTGAACGTAGCATATTGAGTAAGCTGCATAACGAACTTGGAGAATTCATTCGTAAGAATGATTACCGATTTATAGATGAAAGTTTGGGTAAGGAAAGTGATAGTTGGCTGCGTGCCCCTGGTATTGTCTCTGGAGAAAGAAGGATAAAATGAGAATGTTCCACCTGTTCACTGCATCTTTTCATTTGTGTCATCAAGGTATTACGTGTTAAAATCAAAAGTGGTGATCGAGTTGCAAATAGTCAAAGAAACATATCAAAGGTTATTATCAAATGTATCCCGGGTTATTTTCGGAAAAGAAGAAGTTATACGCTATGCCTTCGCCGCAGCCCTTTGTAATGGCCATGTGTTATTAGAAGACGTGCCCGGTACGGGGAAAACTATGCTCGCTCGTGCTGTTGCAAAATCACTTGGTTTATCCTTCAAGCGTGTCCAGTTCACCCCAGATCTGCTTCCATCAGACCTTACAGGATTATATATCTACGATCAGCATTCCACTGATTTCGTATTTCATCAAGGCCCTATATTCACAGGGATACTTTTGGCAGATGAAATAAATCGTGCGACTCCAAAGACACAATCTGCTCTTCTTGAAGCGATGGGAGAAAAGCAGGTAACGATCGAAGGGGACAAATACGAACTCCCTGAGAATTTTTTCGTCATAGCCACACAAAATCCGATAGAATATGAAGGTACGTTTCCTCTGCCAGAAGCACAGCTGGATAGATTCCTATTGAGACTTTCCATGGGCTACCCTTCTAAAGAAGCAGAGATGAAGATGATGGAAAGTCAATTTAAGATACATCCTATAAAATCCATTGAACAGGTGATAGATAAAGAGGAATTTCATGAATGCAAGGAAGAAGTTAAAGCGATATATATGGATGAAACCATTGAAGATTATATAGTGAACATAGTCGAAACGACTCGTGGTATATCTGAAGTAGCCCTGGGCGTGAGTCCTCGAGGAACCCTCGCATTAATGAAGATATCTCGCGCTCTGGCAGCTATAGACGGAAGGGACCATGTTCTTCCAGATGACGTTAAACAGGCCGTGCTCCCAGTTCTCAGCCATAGGATGATCCTGAAACCAGAAGCAAAATTGAAAAAGCGGAAGAACACTGATATATTGCAGGAGATCCTCGATTCTGTAGAGATAAAATTAGTTTAGAGATGATAGTGGTGAGGAGAAGTCCTCTTATTTGGCTGACGATCATTTGTGTTTTATTGTTACTGATATTTCCCACCCATATTACCATAATCTTTTCCATATTTATTGCATTTCTCTGGTTATTACATTTCGCTGTACTCGATACTTCTAATAAGATAAGGATAAACAGAAGTGTAGATATTTCCTATGTCTTTATGGAGGAACACATCGGAGTACATCTCAAAATAAAGAACGATTCAAGGTTTCCTATCTTTCTACTCGAGATAACAGATAGAGCAAACACAGAAGGGGCTATCTTTGTCGCTGAAAACATGGAAGTTATCACGACCCTGAAGCCAAAAGAAGAGATCGTACTGAATTACGAAATGGAATTCAGGAAGAGAGGCATATACCAACTCAAAGATATATCCATTACCATATCAGAACCATTCGGGATAACGAGAAAAACAAGAGTAATAGAAAACCCTTTACGTATAGTAGTATATCCAGAGCGCATTCCTATTTTAGAACTCCCTCTTCCCCTTCGTGAACTCTTACCAACCTTACGAACAGATTATCGCTTACTGGAAGATTTGAATTATGTAGATGGTATACGAGAATACACACCATACGACTCCGCCAGGAGAATACACTGGAAGGCAAGCGCACATGTAGGAGACCTCCTCGTTAAAAAGTACGAATATACGGCAGCGACTGATGTTCACCTGTTCCTGGATCTAAATCTATCGAAGGAAATATACGCTAAAAAGGTATGGAGCAGTATAAGAGAAGGTTTCGAAGAATATGCGATCATGGCGGGGGCATCTCTCATAGAGTACATGCTAAACAATAAGATCCAGATGAAGCTGTATATCATTTGTGAAGGAGAAAAGATAAACATCATAGAGGATATGAATTTCGCTGGCTTGATGGAAAGATTGGCAGGTGTGCATGGTACGAATTCTCCCGAATATTCTCTTGAATCTGCATTAAAAAGTGCCATTTATTCATTTACATTTTCCTC
>QNAT01000251.1 GCA_003641555.1 Thermotoga sp. | reverse complement strand
GTCAAAAATAATGAATATTTGCTGAGATGATTTCGAAGTTTTACTGAATTTTTGAAAAAGTGCAGACAAATTTTATGGGTTTATCCTCTTTTTGGTTTCTATCAGGGATTTAGGGATGAATTAAATGTTTGTTTATTCGATATCTTCCATGATATATTATATTGTGGAGATGAGATATGATTACAGGTGAAATTTTAGGATTGTTGATCAACAATTTCAACAAAAGTGCTGTCGAATCTGGATTGCAATTTGCTCAAAGGCTGTTAGTAGAAAGAATAGAACATGCTGTGACATTTGTAACGCCAGACTATAAAGATATTCGATTCAAAGCAAGAACTTTAAAGATAGAGGAAATGAGTGGTTTGATCGGGCTTTTGATAGTCTTTGGTGGTGATGGTACTATGTTGTATGCAGCAAGACATATGATATCTTCTAACACACCCATACTCGGTATAAACACTGGTTCATTTGGCTTTTTAACTGCTATAGGTGCAAGTGAAATCGATGCCTTTTTCCCCAGGATACTTCGAAAGGAATTCAGGATAATGGAGAGGCCGATGATATGTGCCACTCTTTATAAAAATGGGAAAAAACTTTCTAAGGATCTCGCAGTTAACGATGTTGTAGTACTTCGTGAACCCGCTTCGCATGTACCTACCTTTAAAATAGCTATAAATGGTGAATTCTTCTCCTATGTGAGGGGAGATGGTCTGATCTTCTCTACACCAACGGGTTCTACCGCATATCTCATGAGCGCTGGTGGACCGATAATAAACCCATATATAAAGGGTATGGCTTTCTGTCCCATATGCCCTCATACCATAGGAACAAGGCCTATAATTCTAACCGAAGATGATGTTATAACTGCTTCTATGCTTGAAAGTGATGTTGAGGTTTCTTTAGTAATAGATGGACAGGAGAAAAGTGATTTTAATTATGATATGGAGGTAAGGATAGATATGTCTTCTGCCAGGGCAAGATTTGCTGAATTCAAAGAGCGGAATTTCTACAGGATCGTTCAGAAAAAATTAGCATGGGGGAAGAGGAAATTATAACTATGGAGAGAAGCACATGTCTGATATCGATGATATCGTAGAAACAAGAGGCATCCTGAATGCCATACATGAGGGTATTATAATGATAGATAAAGATATGAATATACGTTTTTTGAATCGTACAGGTGCAGAGCTTCTTGGAGTGCCACAACGTGAATCCATAGGAAAAGATATCCGCAAGGTCGTTAAAAATACTCGTTTGCCCGAAGTGGTCAAAACGGAGAAGAGTATTTTGAATTCTATACAAAGGTTAGGTGACTCTCACGTGATAGTCACGAATAGAGTCCCCATTACTGACAAAAACGGTAATGTAGTGGGAGCCGCATCTGTCTTTCGGGATATCAGTGAAGTGAAAGAACTCGCAAAGAAGGTAACGGACCTGGAGAAAATAAAGACGATGTTGAATGCAATAATAGATTCTACTTATGATGGTATATCGGTTGTAGACAAAGATGGGAAGGGAATATTGGTAAATAAGGCCTATACAAGACTTACAGGTTTGAGCATGCAAGATGTCCTTGGAAAACCTGCCACTGTGGATATTGCAGAAGGGGAAAGTGTACATGTAAGAGTGCTTAAAACCGGTAAAGCCGTGACAAATGTGCAAATGAAAGTTGGCCCTAAAAAGAAAGATGTTACCGTTAGCGGAGCCCCGATAATAATGAGAAATAAGATCGTTGGGAGCGTTGCCGTTATAAGAGATACATCTGAGATAGTTGCCCTGACAAGGGAGTTAGAAAAAACAAAGATGCTCCTTCGAAAGGCACATGCCAAATATTCCTTCAATGATATAATCGGTACGAGTTCTGACATAAAGATCGCAGTAGAACAGGCAAAAAAGGCATCTGCCACACCTGCAACTATCTTGCTCATAGGAGAAAGTGGAACAGGTAAAGAGCTTTTCGCTCATTCCATTCATAATGCCAGCAACCGATGTGAAAAACCATTTATTCGGATCAACTGTGCGGCTTTACCTCAGGATATATTGGAAGCCGAGCTATTCGGTTACGAAGAAGGTGCATTCACAGGAGCAAAAAAAGGAGGGAAAAAGGGCTTCTTCGAAGAAGCAAGTGGAGGAACGATTTTTTTAGATGAGATAGGTAAAATATCTATGAGATTACAAACGAAGTTGTTGAGAGTACTCCAGGAGCATGAGATCATCAGAGTTGGGTCTACGAAAAGCATTACTGTTAATCCCAGGATAATAGCTGCTACGAATATAGATCTTACCAAAGAGGTAAAAGAAGGGAAATTTTTACCAGATCTGTACTATCGTCTTAATGTCATACCAATATATATTCCACCACTCAGAGAACATAAAGAAGATATTCCTTTATTAGTAGATGTGATAATAAAGAAGTTGAATCAGGAATATGGTAGGATAGTAGAGCACATTACAGAGAAAGCATTAAAAGTGTTGAATGCTTATGATTGGCCTGGAAATGTTAGAGAATTGGAAAACATCATAGGAAGATCTATGATAAATGCTGGATACAACGCCAGAGTCATAGATGTTCAAGATATACCTCCTTTATTTCCTATAAATGCCCTTAAAAATGTGAAGAAAATATCTGCTGTCGAAAATTATGTAGGCTCACTTTCCACGATAATGGAAAGTATAGAGAAAGAAACAATAAAAAAAGCGTTATCCATTACGAAATGTAAGAAAGAGGCAGCCGATCTCTTGAAGATTAGCATAAGGAGTCTATATTACAAGATCAAGAAATATGGTCTAACGGAGGGAAAAAGAAATGACAGAGTATGAAAAGCTGATGAATCTAATAAAGGAAAAAGGAGAAGCGATAATCCCTCAATTGCTTGATATTCTCCAGGATGAAGATGATTATTCCATTGTAGAAGTGGTGAAAAAAGGCCTTTTGAACTTCAAGGACGCCTCTGCCAAAAAGGTATCCGAACGTTTAAGAGAGATATATAAATATGATGAAGTGAGTAAAAAAGCACTGGAAGTTTTATATTTAGTTGATATCTTAGGTGATATTGGAAGTAAAAATGATGTTGATATACTTTACAAACTCTTGAGTTATTATGATGAAAATGGGGAATGTATTATATTCGAAGCACTGGCAAAATTGGGAGAAGGAGATAAAGTCGTAGATGCAATAGGTTCGATATTGACAGAAGAGTATGAGCAGTCCATCATTGATACGGCAATAATGGCTATTGCTTACACCAATTCTCCTCGAGGCCTTCGTTATCTTAACGAATATTATTCTCACAAAAAAAGAGAGAAAAATAAAGACGTAAGAGAACTCATCTATTCTGCAGTAAACGCCTTGTGTTCTAATGAAAGATGTTTGAAAGAATTCACCGCTCGAGAAGAGTTTCATCAATTGAGAGAAGATATCAAGAATTGGCATTATTCGTCC
>QNAT01000250.1 GCA_003641555.1 Thermotoga sp. | reverse complement strand
GGATTTATTACGTGATATATCGAAGGAAAACCAGATCGTTCTATTTACCTGTCGATCAGACACTAAAGAATTTCTTAGTCCCTACAAAGATGTGTTAATGTTAGAATTGAAGTAAAGGCATTCGAATTGCCGTAGAAGCACAGAGAAAACTATCCGGTATTTGTTGTAGGATTGGGTTTTATACCTGAGGATCGATCGACTTGTTTGTCAAGACGTAAAGGGGTGATTTTATGGATGATATGAGCAAGTATATCGATGTTTTCATCGATGAATCAAAAGAACACCTGCAGAGTATGAATGAGTTTTTGCTAAAGTTGGAAAAAGAGCCTGATAATTCGGAATATATCAACGAAATTTTCCGTTCAGCGCATACCATAAAGGGCATGGCAGGAAGTATGGGTTTCACAAGGATAGCAGAATTAACTCATAAGATCGAGAGCGTCTTTTCTCTCATAAGAGATGATAAATTAGAGGTCACATCGGATCTGACAGATATTATATTCGAAGCTCTCGATCGGATAGGCAAAATCCTGGAAAATGTGGCGAATTTTGAAAATGAAGGGGAAATAGATGTAGCAGATGTAATTACAAAATTGCAGATGATCTTATCTCTAATGCCATCAGAAATATCTTCTCAGAAAAATTACTCTTCTACCTCTGCAGAGGAAAAAGATTCTTCTCTTGAACAGGTAAATTTTGCACTGAATCAGTTCGATAAACAAATCGCACTCGAAGCTCTTGAAAGAGGCTTTAATGTATTCAAGATCAGGGTAAGATTAGAAAAGGGTGCTGTTTTGAAATCTGCAAGGGCGTATTTGGTATTCAACAAGATAGAGGAAAACAAGGGCGAGATACTGAAGTCCATTCCTCCAGTCGAAGATATAGAATCTGAAAAGTTTGAAGACAGTTTTTCTCTTCTGGTAACTATAAAGAAACCTTTGGAGGATGTGAAGAAATTTATACTTTCTATATCTGAGATCGAAGGTGTGGATGTCCTCGAGGTGAAAAAGGACACATTGTTAGCAGAAACAGAAGAAATTAGGAAGAAGGTAAGTGCGGGAGCAAAGAAAGTTTCAAAGGGGACTGCAGAAAAGCTGGGGGAGCACAAAGTAACTCAAACTGTACGTGTGAACATAGAAAAACTCGATACTTTGATGAATCTAATGGGCGAATTAGTAATAAACAGGAGTAGAATAGACGAGATCGCCAAAAGATACGATATAAAGGATGTTGATGAAAGCTTATCACAATTGACGAGAATAACCCTCGATTTGCAAAACGTTGTAATGAAGATCAGAATGGTCCCAGTAGATTATGTATTCAGCAGGTTCCCAAGGGTAGTGAGAGATCTTCAAAGGAAACTAAATAAAGAAGTTGATTTTGTAATAGAAGGCAAAGATACCGAACTCGATAGAACCGTGGTGGATGAAATAGGAGATCCCTTGCTTCACTTGATAAGGAATGCTATAGGACATGGGATCGAATCGGCGAATGAGCGCATAAAAAAGGGTAAATCTCCTAAGGGACTGTTGAAGCTCATGGCAAGACATGAAGGAAACAATGTTATAATAGAAGTTCAAGATGATGGAAGGGGTATGGACGTCGAAAAAATAAGGGAAAAGGCAATAAAAACAGGGCTCGTCGCCGAACCAGCAGCAGCTCAAATGTCTGAAAAGGAAATATTGAATTTCATATTTGTACCAGGCTTTTCAACTTCTGGAGGAGCGGATCAAATATCCGGTAGGGGAGTAGGGATGGATGTGGTTAAGGACAAAATAGAATCCCTAAGTGGCGCAGTTGAGATAGAAACGGCAAAAGATAAAGGAACTACTGTCAGAATAAAGTTACCTTTGACTTTAGCTATAATACAAGCACTCATGGTAACGTTAAATGGATATAAATACGCCATTCCATTAGCAAATGTAGACAGCACGCTTACCATCAGGTTAGAGGATGTCCAGAAGATACAAGAGCAAGAAGTTATCGTGGTGAGGGGCGAAGTTTTGCCAATAATACATCTGGCAAAATTCTTAGGTATTCCTGAACAAAATGAAGTACAAAAGGAATATCCGGTCGTTTTAGTGCGTATTGGTACAAACAAGATAGGTATAGTGGTGGATGAATTATTGGGACAAATGGATATAGTTATAAAATCCCTCGGGAAATTGATCAAGGGAATAAAGGAAATCTCAGGGGCTTCCATATTAGGAGATGGAAGCATAGCACTTATAGTGGATACCACAGCAATAGCCTCGTGATGAAAAAGAAAGGGGTGTAAATATGGAAGATGTGAATCTTTTGGTTAAAGACGTAGATAATAGATCGATAATGCAGTTGATCACCTTCGAGTTGGAAGAAGGTCTTTATGCCTTCGATGTTCTTCCCGTTGAGACCATAATAGAGATGGTGGACATAAGGCCTGTACCGAAAGTGGCTTCATATATAAAGGGAGTTATTAACTACAGGGGAAGGATCATCCCGGTAATGGCACTCTCGGAAAGAATCGACTTGAAAAGGGGAAAAATAGAGAAATATAATAGGATCATAATAACACACTTCGAAGATATAGAAGTCGGTTTCCTTGTGAGCAATGTCAGAGAGGTTATAAACGTTACTGATGATCAGATAGAAAAGGTTAATTCTTTGCAGGGAAATGAAGTAGACACACGTTTCATAAAAGGTGTTATAAAGTCGAACGATCAACTCATAATATTCCTTGATATAAAGGCAATTCTCGATACGGAAATCTCGTAAGGAGGTATAATTTTATGGCAAAGGGAAGAATATTGGTAGTTGATGATGCCGCTTTTATGAGGATGTTTCTGAAAAACATATTAACAGAGGGGGGCTACGAGGTAATAGGAGAAGCAACCAACGGTAAAGAGGCTATAGAGAAGTACAAAGAACTTAAACCCGATCTGGTGACTATGGATATAACCATGCCAGAGATGGATGGGATTCAAGCAATAAAAGAGATAAGGAAATCTTTTGCTGATGCCAATATAATAGTTTGTAGTGCCATGGGTCAACAAGCTATGGTGATAGAATCCATCCAGGCAGGTGCGAAGGATTTCATAGTCAAGCCATTTCAACAATCCCGAGTCATTGAAGCCGTAACCAAAGCCATGGGTTCCTAAAAGACATATTCCTTCTGAGCGAGGTGATGATGGTGTGAGATCCTTCTCTTTTATTTGTTGGCTTTTTCTATTTTGTATAGCAAGTACACTGCTCATAGCAGAACCAGGTGACCAGCTGATAAATAAAGTTAACAAAACGCTGAGCACAAGTGGATCTCCCACAAAGATAACAGGTGGTTTAGTAAATACTGGATCATGGATAAAATTTACGATCGTCTTCATATTAGTTTTGATCTCGATCTACATCTTGTTTCTTTTGATAAAACGATTGAAGTTTGTGCCTGCTTCTAATTCATTGATAAGAGTCATT
>QNAT01000249.1 GCA_003641555.1 Thermotoga sp. | reverse complement strand
TCTGGCTGATCTCACTGTTTTTCTTTCATTCGTGTCCAAAGGACAGAAGAGTAGTTGTATGAGAATAAGTTTTTCGTATAAAAATGTTGGCAGATCAGTGGAAAGCAATCCCATCGGTTATGGAGATGGGATATATCGAGAGTTTTCTCTTGAATTCGGTGTAATATTCATCTTCAATGAAGTCGGATATATCTCTTTCATAATTTTTATATATCAATGCGAGAACACATCCACCAAATCCTCCCCCCATCATCCTACCACCGATCACCCCATCTCTTTCTCGCAGGTGATCTACGATGAGATCGAGCTCAGGAGAACTGACCTCGTAAAGGTATTTCAAACCATTGTGAGAGGCATAGAGCAATCTACCAACTTCGTCATATGCTTTATTCTTCAGAGCCTTGACCATCTCCAATACCCTATGATTTTCTTGCACGACGTAGAGTAATCTCTTGTACACATTCCCCGAAAATAAACCCTTATTCTTCTTTATCTGCTCTTCGGTTACATCGCTAAGTGCTTTTATATCACTACTAAAAGTTTTTTGCAAAATCTTCAATCCTCTTTCACATTCCGAGCGTCTTAGGTTGTATTTGCTATTTCTCAATTCATGGTGAACATTGGTGTCGAAAAGTACGAATCTCATATCATTTAATGCTAAAGGGACATACTCATAATCCATATTTGAGGTATTTAAGAGTATAGCTCTACCTTTTTTACCCATGACACTGATGAACTGATCCATTATCCCACACCTTACTCCAACGTATTCGTTCTCTGCTTTCTGGGCAAACCTTGCGATTTGAAGTAGTGATAATCCAAGAGAAAAGAGATGATTCAATGTGAAGGTTAGTGCAACATCAAGGGCAGCAGAACTCGAAAGTCCAGCTCCTACCGGGATATTCCCTGTGATGTATATGTCAAGCCCTTCTTTGAGATGAAAACCGATCTCATCCCTCAAAGTCAAGACAACAGCTTTTAGATGTTTAACCCATCCTTCTCTTTCTTCGCATTGAACTATAGGAAGAGGTAGAGTAAAAAGGCCATTGTATTCTTTGGAATATGCCCTTATCGTGTTCGAGCCACTTTTCCTTACTCCCACGGTGATCTTTTTATCTATAGCCGCTGGCAGTACATACCCACCGTTGTAATCCGTGTGCTCACCTATTATGTTTATCCTTCCAGGTGCTTGAAAAAAGGTGAATCCTTTTGTATCGGCAAATATCTTCTCGATATCCTTTTCCATTATCACAACCTCTTCAATTCATCAGCGATTTCCTCAGGTGTAGATGGATTTATGAATTGCCAGGTCTCCGTTTCAACACTCGCCATCCATTTTATTTTATTCTTTCCTCTCAGCGGTGGACAGAATTCCACATGAAAGTGGAAATATTCGTAATCTTTTCCATCGGAGGGAGTTTGGAACATCGCCATCATGTACGGAAACTCCATATCGAACAGCTTATCGTACTTCATAGTAACCACCTTCAATATATCCGCTAATCCCTTCTTTTCATCGGGATTCATCTCAGCCACGTTACCAATATGCCTTACTGGAATAACATGGACCTCATATGGGAATCTCGCATAATATGGCACCATTGCTATGAAGAAATCATTACAATAAATAAGCCTTTTATCGAGTCGTATCTCCTCATTAACGATATCACAGAGCAGACAGGCACCTTTGTCCGAGTAATATCTTTTCATGTTCTTCAGTTTGAGATTCATCCTTATTGGTATAAAGGGAAATGCGTATATCTGTCCATGAGGATGAGAAAGAGTGGCTCCAACTTCTTTTCCTCTGTTTTCGAATATGAACACGTATTTAACATAGGGATATTGTGAGAGTTCTTTGTATCTGTCAGCCCAAACGTACACCAACTTCTCTATTTGTGATAAAGGCATCCTCGAGAGAGATGAATCGTGTATCGAGGTGTACATGACCACCTCACATATACCTTTTGAAGCCTTACTCTCGAGCAGAGGAGAACCAGAATCAGAAGGATTTGCAGGCTCCCTCACGAGGGCGGGAAATCTATTTTCGAACACGGCCAAATCATAATCTCTTTCTAATTCGAGTACACCTGGACATAAAGGACAAGCATCAGGCCTTGGAAGAACCGGCCTTTCTTGACGTTCGGATGATATCATCACCCATTCTCCCGTCATTGGATTCAGACGTAGTTCCTGCATCTTCATCACCCTTTTCTACCTCATAATAGTATACATATCTGCCATCTTCTTTAACTACTTTTACCTTTATCAATCGCATAAATGTTCACTCCTCTGCTTTTACCTCGATTATGCAGGTCTCGTGGGATATAGATTTTCGAACAGTTCTTCATCAGATAAGATATCATTTATCTCCGCAAATACATCAGGATCTAATTCTATCTCAGCTGCCGAAATGTTCTGTTTCACGTGTTCGGGATTCGCTGAACCCACTATAACGGTGCGTATTTCTGGATGATGGAGCAACCAGCTGATGGCCAATTGTGATAACGAGATACCCAATCTTGCAGATACTTCTTTTAACTTTTCTACTCTCTCGATGTTTCTCTGAAATCTTTCCCTATCCATAAAATTCCTATCATACTTTCGTGCATCATCATCTCCTATCACATAATCCCTGGTTATCTTCCCCGTGAGCAATCCCCTCTCGAGTGGACTGTACGGTATCACTCCTATGTCGTGTTTCCGAACGTAATCGAATATCTCCCTTTCGATGTACCTGTTCAACATACTGTACGATATCTGTAGAGAAACTATGGGGATGTATTCCGATATCTCTTCCATTTGCCCTATATCGAAGTTCGAAACCCCTATGTATCTTGCCTTTCCCTGCTCGAGAATTCGTTGCAATGCCTCAGCCGTCTCTTCCAGTGGAGTTTCGGGATCAGGCCAATGGATCTGGTAAAGGTCTACATGATCGGTTTTTAATCGCCTGAGGCTGTCATCGATCTCCCGAAGAACACTTTCCTTTCTTAAACATCTCTTGACGCGTTTGGCATCATCCCAGATCAATCCTACTTTCGTTGCGATGATCACATCCTTGCGCACATCGGATAGGGCATCGGCAACTACTTCCTCCGATCTCCCAAATCCGTAAACCGGTGCCGTATCGAAGAAATTTACCCCACTCTCGAAGGCACTTCTAACAGCTTCGATGCTTTCTTCCTCCGCACCTACTTTCCAGCCGACACCACCGATCTCCCAGCCACCGTAACCGATCACAGATACCTCTAAGTCAGATTTTCCGAGTCTTCTGAATTTCATCATCTCACCTCGTTTTTGTCACATATGATATCCTTGATTATGTTATCCCTAAGTATACCACTCTTCATAAGATCAAGAGTGGTCACCACTATATCCTTCCCTTTATATTTTACCTTCAACGCCAGCGCAGTAACATCGTATATCCACCCGATGAATTTACCTATTATGATG
>QNAT01000248.1 GCA_003641555.1 Thermotoga sp. | reverse complement strand
TTACAATATTTTCAAAAGAGATCTTCATATCAACAAATTCAGAGTTTTTGTAAACGGTAAATGACATCTCTACATATTGTTTTTTCCTTTTCACAGATCGAACTCTTTTCTCCTTCGAAAGAGATTCGGGTAGAATAATATATCCAGAGACATTTAATCTTGCAAAGAATGGCCTTCGATCCTCTATTTTGGTTTGTTCAGCGATAAGTGGACCTATTACGGTTTCTCGATCTTCAGATGGAGAGAAAGTATATTCATCTCCGGCATCTCCATCATCTTTGAATATACCTGTTTCTACAATAAAATTGGTCTTCAGGTTCCTGATAATGATTACGTTATCTTCTCTCATATAAACTTCAACGTTATCATTGGAAATCCCGGGATATCCGATATCCGTTTTTACATCACTTTCTCTCCAAATAGATTTATCTTCTATTTCGAAGACTTTGAATCCAAGCGGAGGGATATCTTCTGCATCCAAAGCAGCTTTTATAAGGAAGAAATCTACGAATTCTATCTCTTCGTTCTCGACATAATCCTGAATTTTTTCCATACTGAGGATTCTCGCTGGTATTTCTCTTCCATCTCTCGATACCAGAGTAAGATCCTTCAGGGGTTTTCTCACCTTAAAACTCACTTCTGCTATTCCAGAAAAGTAAAATGGATTAGGATTGAAGATCACAACGCTGTTCGCTTCAATATCTTTTCTATACATGATCTTCGATCTAAATATATCTTTCACGGCTTCTCTTAAGAATTCACCAGAACGCTCTTCAACCCATCTCAATCTAACTTCAACATCCTTATGTGTGGAATCAGAGCCACATCCAGATATGCTGTCGTGTGGATGACATAAAAGAAGGGTCTTCCAGGTTTCACGTAACAATTCCTCGGGATACTCATTACCCGAGAGATAATTTATAGAAAGAATAGGTTCGACTGTTCTTTCCAGAAAGTTAGATACATAAAGGTTTTTACTCTTTATATAAATTCTCGAAGAGTAGACACCTGTTAGAAGAGGAGCATATTTGGGACTCCTGAATTCACCTTCATAATTTGGTGTGTCATTGGGTAGATTTTCTTTGAGTACTTTCATGAATCTTTCTAAATCAGATAATTCAATTCTAACTCCTGGAATATTCATTTTCTCTATAACATCGGCAAGATATTCCTTAGGATAGGTAAAATCTGCACCATCCATCAATAGAAAAACACCACTTGAATTCCTGTGTTTTTGTTCTTCAAGTAATTCAGTGAGTTTTTCAACTGAGTCTTTCACATTTGTGGTTATAACTTCCTCACCGGTATATCCTTTCCTCAAGCAGTAGGTTAGAACTTTAGACCCATCCGGTGAGCCCCACCAAAACACATCTTTTGCCATTTCATCGCCCACACCTCTGTGTATTATCGCATAGTCTATCCCAAATCCTTTCAGTATTTGAGGCATATTCTCCATCTGTCCGAATTCGTCGGGTATATAACCCACTTTCACCGAATATCCCATATCTTTTGCCATTGCAGTTCCTATGAGAAGATTTCTAATAATAGATTCTCCTGTTACAGCAAACTCATCTGCCTGAACAAACCATGGGCCAACAAAGAGTTTCTTTTGTGCAACAAGCGCCTTCATTCTGGATTTTTCTTCTGGATAAAGAACAAGAAAATCATCGATCCAGCTGGTATGTCCATCAAAGGTAAATCGATCTCTTTTGTCGTTTTCGAGAGCACCCAATATACGATGAACGATCTTAGAAAGCCTTATTTTTGAAGGATAAAAAGGTTTATACCATTCTCTATCCCAATGTATGTGAGGTACAACATGTATGATATTCAACATATTCTCATTTTCTTTCTTTTCAGGCATAAATATCATTCTTTTCCTGAATCTTATCCTTATACGCATATATCTTTGCGGGACGTCCAGCTCCAACACTTGAACGTGTTCTAACTTCTTGTATTAAGCCTACTTTAACGATCTTACCTATTATTCTCCTGGCAGTTTTGGGACTTATTCTCAATACAGATGCCAGGTCAGTTACAGAAAAATACCCATCCAGCATTTTTAAAGCCTTCATTACTCGGGAGAGATTGCTGATACTGAGTCCTGTTTTCTCCGAAAGCAAAGTTATACCTTTATCTCCTGATTCAACATCAAACGATCCGATTCCTTCTTCATCGGGTAATCCAATAACAGTGGTCCCATCAAATATATAACATCCCTTCTTTTCCTTTTTCTTAGCAAGTTCGATGGCTTTCATTGCATAATTTTCAGCCAGGGAGGCATTGAGTCCGACTCCATAACCAACTCGAACATCTATACCAGTGGATGTGTAGATCCGCTCTTTCAAAGGGTCACGTGTAAAATTATCAGTATCCATCATGAGTTGTCCATAAGTTTCGATGAGGATGAAAGAGGATTCCATTCGAGGGAAGACCAACAGATCTTTTTTGTTAGCGTATTCGAGTAGTACGTTGTAGGTTCTCATCAGATCTTTATGCCTTTTAACTGGTGTACTCGAGAGATCGTCTAATGCTATGATACCGACGACGGTTCTAAGTAATTCCATCTTATTACTTTTCATCTCGAATATTATCTTTTGTAACGTACCTCTTATAGTGTGTACGGAAGGAACGACTGCAAATACAGGAATACTCTTGTCCTTCAATATCTTGTAAGTCGATTTTAAACAAGTAATACACACATCGACTTTCTTTTTTGTGTACATCTCTTCATGAAAAGAACAAAAATCTTGATTGGCATTAGTATGAGGAGAAAACTCTCTTGTATAAACATGCTTTATGGAAACCTGTGCCTCGCTTATGATCTCAATTACTTCTGATTCTGCCAAAGTATCTACCGAAATATTGAATTCCCTTTCTATGAATCTGGGAAATCGTTTAAGGACCCCTAATATCGACATTATAAGCCCTGTGGAACGATAAGGTATGTAATCCCAGACAACCAATCTGTTTATTTTTGATGCACATAAATAATAAGGGATGGGTCCGGTAAAGAGTATGCCGTCAAAGAGATGTTGATTTTCTTTAACGATCGTAGGAGCTTCGGTTTCGATCTCGTAACCGAGGGGAGTCATTTCTAAGTCACAGAATTCTTTACCCACAGATAACACTTTATTGACAAGATCCTCTGGTCCTATAACTGCAATTCTCATAAGAATCTCCTAACATTAAGGTCATGTCCATAATTAGAGCATAATTATGGTAACATAAAAATAATGATGGTGTCAACAATAAAAAATAGAAGAAATCGAGAGATAATCGAGAGTATTTACTTATTAATGCTTGTAAATGCGTTTAATCCAATGTAATGCTGAAAAATAGGTTATAAAGGAATAATATCGATTGCTCAAACTCAAGGTATATTTCTAACTCCTGCACAGGCCAGGAAGAATTTAACTCCTAAATTCAAGACACTTTCATCGACATCGAATTGAGGGCTGTGAT
>QNAT01000247.1 GCA_003641555.1 Thermotoga sp. | reverse complement strand
TTGCTTCCACCTTACCAACCAGATCCGCTCCCATATCCGCTGCTTTCGTGTATATTCCACCACCTACTCTATCGAATAAGGCAATCATACTCGCACCAAAAGAATAAGAACTCACAAGCATAACCCCATCCACAAAGGCTATGTGAAATTTGTGAACCAGCACTACATTATTGAACATGAAAGCGCTTTTATATATCCACATCACGATGACAAGACCCAGGATAGAGAGACCGGAAACGGACATACCCATAACCGTTCCACCTGTAAATGCTGTTCTGAAAGCATCCAGAGGTCCTTTCCTAGCAGAGTTTGTGACCCTGACGTTAGTCCTCGTTGACATACGCATGCCTATGACGCCGGCGAGTTCGGACATAAATGCCCCAAATAGGAAGGCAAAAGAATATCTGAAATGGAATACTATACCTAATATCAGCGCTATTATAACGGCTATGATAGCGATCTTCTTGCCTTCTTCCTTAACGAATGCATCTGCTCCTTCTTGAATAGCCCGTGACATCTCTATCATTTTTCCTTCTCCTGGAGACATCCTTAAAACCATTCTTGAAGATATAAAAGCAGTTAACAATGCTGCTCCTGCAAGCACTACTACCAATACAAAAACAGTTACCATACCTTCTCTAACCCGAATAAACCTTAGGTTAGTCTTTCACCTCCTTAATTCTTCGTAGTTTATTGAAAAAAGGTTAGTTTTCTATCCCCAACTTCTTTTTTATGTCTGGTTTTATCATATCAGGTGACCAGGGTGGATCCCAAACCAGTTCTACCTTTACTTCGCTAACTCCTTTCATCTCTTCTAACACATTTTGTGCGTCTGCCACGATCATGCCTGCCAATGGACATCCCGGGACAGTCATTGTCATCTTAACAGAAATGTCATTGTTATCATCTACTTTTACATCATAGACGAGTCCCAAACTCACTATATCTATGCCTATTTCAGGATCAACAACACTATTTAGTTTCTCGTATACCATCTCCGTCGTTATCTTTTCCATGCATAATTTCTCCTTTGCATATTATTTCTTAATCTGAATATCAATTCTCCCATAAATATCTTTTCTTGTCAAGAAAGTATCAAACTGCCACAGAAACTTGATAGATGTTAGATTATATCAGCCACCCATTTACTCATTCAACATCAATGTTTTCTCTGCGACTCCGTATTTTTATGGCGAACATTATCTTTCACCCCGGAAGGAATCTTATAAATCTCTACCTTAACAATACGTGTTGGAGATGTCTTGAGAACTTTTACTCTATATTTATCCATTAGTTCTATCTCTTCTCCAACCCCTGGCATACGTTCTATCTTATCACATATATAACCACCTATGGTCTCATAATCTGTCTCAGGGAATTCCACATCAAAGAATCTTTCTATCTGGTTGATGGGGGTTCTTCCATCCATTTCGTATCTCTTGTTCCCCAGATCTTTAATGAAATAGTCCTCCTCTTCGTCATATTCATCTTGTATTTCACCGAATATTTCTTCTATAACGTCTTCCAGAGTTACAAGCCCGGATGTACCACCGAACTCATCTACCACTATGGCTATCTGTATTTTCATTTTCCTGAAATCAGCAAGTAGATCGTCTATTTTCTTCGTTTCTGGGATAAAAAGGGCAGGTTTTGCAACGTTTTTTGCCTTCAATTCCTTCAAAGCATCTCTATCGTGTTCACTCAACAACGATAATATATCCTTTGCATACAACACACCAACGATCTTATCCACAGATTGATGATACACGGGTATCCTCGAAAAATGATTTTCCTTTATTACTTCTATTATTCTCTCTATACCTGCATTATCTTGCAGGCAAACCATGTCTATCCTTGGGACCATGATTTCCTTCACTGCGATGTCATTGAATTTGAAGATGTCTTTTATCATCCTGCTCTCTTCTTTTTCGAATATTCCTTCTTTCGCACCGATATCTGCCATGAGTATGATCTCGTCCTCGGTTATGAAAGGGCCTTCGCTTATTCTTTCACTTCCTCTTAGTTTATTTATTGCGTTTGAAAGAAGCATCAATACATAGATCACCGGGGTAAGCACAAATGTAAAAACAGATATGATCTTTATAACTCTTCTAAATACATGTTCAGGATGCTGTTTTGCATGTGTTTTTGGTGTTATTTCACCGAATATAAGTATCAAAAAGGTCATTACACCTGTAATGTATGAGCTCAGTTTTCCAATATTGGTTTTGGGAAAGAGTTGTATGGCAATGATCGTAGCAAGAGAAGAAGCTGCTATGTTCACAAAATTGTTTCCTATGAGAATAGCAGTGAGCATTTTGTTCGGACGTTTTATGAAATCCTCCACTATCTTTCCTTTTTCTTCATCTTTTTCTTTTCTTGATATATCTCTCAATCTTATCTTGTTCATAGCAGTCAATGCTGTCTCGGAACCAGAGAAAAAAGAAGAAAGCGCTATAAGGATCAGAAGAATGAGAAACTCTAAAAAGATACTACCAAAAGAAGCATTACCTACTAAAGCTAAAAACCAACTACTACCTCCATCAGGATCCACCTGATTCTTCACCTACCTTTTTCTTAATGATGATATGGCCCACCGATTTTTATAGTAAAGGCCCTATATATCTGTTCCAGGAGAAGTGCTCTTGCCATTTCATGAGTAAACGTCATCCTTGAAAGAGCAATGCACCCATCGAATTCCTTTCTTATTTTTGGATCTACCCCATCTGTTCCCCCTATGAAGAATGCCACTTTACCTCCTTTTTCACTCATCCATGACCATAACAGGTCAGCAAATTCCTTTGAAGCAACCTCTTTTCCTTCTTCATCGAGTAAAATATTAGTTCTATCCTGTCGTATATATCTTAACACATTTTTACTCTCTCGTTCCACATTAATACGAATACTTCCCCCCTTATTTGATCTTATTTCTACCATGTCTACCTTACAATAGCGAGACAATCTCTTTATGTACTCATCACAAGCCGATCTTAAAAAAGTTGTTCTTATCTTACCCACTGCTACTATGTGGATTCCCATTTTTTATCTTTCCCCTTTTCACGATCCCCATGATCGTATTCTCATCGAAGATCGGTATGACATTGCGAAATGTTGGTGTCCTTAAGAGTAAGATATCAGCCTGTTTACCAACCTCTATACTGCCGATACGCGCATGTAATCCCAGAACATATGCGGCATTCAACGTATATGCTGTGAGACATTCTTCAGGGGTCATTCTCATTTTTATAACACCAAGCGCCATAGCAAAAAACGGATTCGATAACATACAGGATCCCGGATTGAAATCACTTGCCATAGCCACAGGGACCCCCTCATCTATCAGCTTTCTTGCCGGCGTGTAATCATCCATATTCAAGAAGAATGTTGTCATGGGCAAGACAACCACAGTGGTATTGGACAAAGCCAATGTCTTTATTTCTTCCGCTGACAATATTCTGACATGATCCACACTCCT
>QNAT01000246.1 GCA_003641555.1 Thermotoga sp. | reverse complement strand
GAGGGATGCATTGCACATGTTCGCATTCAACACCATAAAGGAGGTAGAATGGGCAAGGGCATATTATCACAAGAAACGAGAAGAGGGCAAGACACATGGTCAAGCCCTCAGAGCATTGGCAAACATATGGATAAAGATCATGTTTGCCATGCTAAAGACAAATCAATTATACCATGAAGAGAAGTACCTCATGAGCAGGATAAGAAATTCAAAGAGTATCAGGGAATCCATTGAAAAGGAATTATATATTTTGTTCGATCTTGACATAGCAGTTTTACAGCATATACCTTCAATTCCGATATGATATCCGAAGTTGATTTCGGATATACCCTACTATAGATATTCTTTTTTGTCATCTTTCTCCTTGTTACTCACATGGGTGTATATTTCGATTGTTTCTGAACTTTTGTGCCTCAATAATTCTTGAATATCTTAAATCTATACCCGAGACTATGAATAGTTATATTTACTTTTATTATGATTATACTACGAAAAGGTCAAAGAAATCTGGCTTTTTCTAATGAGATGGGTTATCTTTTACTCTCTACAGGAAACAAGAGTGAGCTTGCGGTTGGTTATTGTACTCTTTATGGAAATATGAGTGGGGGGACTCGGTGTTATTTCTGATGTACCAAAGACTATGGTTTACAAATTGGCACGTTACATAAATAAAAGATCAAAAGTGATCCCGGAGGAAATCATAAAAAAAGCTCCTTCAGCAGAGTTGAAGCCGAACCAGATACTTTATTATTATATAGAAGAAGGTTATTCACAAGAGAAAATTGTCACACTGAATTTCGATCCAGAAACAGTAAAATGGGTAATCCGAGTCGTTAACAGGAATGAATATAAGAGAAGACAGTCTGCACCTGGTTTAAAGGTAACCACAAAGGCATTTGGCATAGGAAGGAGGATGCCCATAGCCGCCAAATATCAGTCTTAAGGATGCGTTGACAATCAGAATTGCTTTTTGCTATCTATCAATATGGTAACAGGCCCATCGTTTACAGAAATCACTTGCATATACGCTCTGTATTTTCCCGTCTGGACATTTAGCATCGGATAACAAGACTTTATCATTTTAACGAATTCTTCGTATAATACCTCCCCTGCATGTACATCTGCGGCTTTATCAAAAGATGGCCTTCTTCCTCTTTTACAATCTCCATAAAGGGTAAATTGCGATACAATAAGGATCTCTCCCCTGGTATCCAACAAAGAAAGATTCATCTTTCCCTTTTCGTCTTCGAATATCCTCAAATTAACTATCTTTTCGCACATATATTTCACATCTTTCCCATCATCTTCTTTACCCACCCCTAACAAAATGAGTAATCCCTTCTCTATCTTTCCTATTATCTCATCATTCACCGTTACTTTCGCCTTTGAAACTCTCTGAACAACTGCCCTCATCTATCCTCTCCTTATTCGATTGACATCCAACACGTTTTCATCCTTCTTTATACTTTGTACAGCTTCTTTCAACTCTTTACTATCTTTAACTCCGAGATCGATGCTTATGCTAATAGTACCAAGAGGAGTTGGCTTCATATTCATCCCTATTATAGGGATTTTCTTTTCATTCAAGCGATTCACTACCCCAGCAAGAGCATCTCCCTTGTTTTCCATCTCTATATGCAGTCTTGTGGTGTATCGTGAAATACCTGCATTACTCCATCTGACATTCACAAATCTATCTTTCGAAACATGTAGGGTGTTCACACATCCCTTTCTATGTACGCTGATCCCTTTGGTTTTCGTAACAATGCCCACTATATCATCGCCAGGAACCGGGTAGCAGCATTTCGCTATGCTTATGGCTATTCCCTTTAGTCCATCTACGATAACATCTCCCTTTTCTTCCCTGAGTTCTACTGATTTTATCTGTGGCTCATTTTCTTTCTTCGTTAAAGCGTTTATAATCTTGTTTACAGGATATGTACCTCTTCCGATCCTCGAACATAGATCATCTATATCTTTTATTCCATCCCCTTCTAACAATTTCTTGAGTCCTTCATCGGTTTCCAATATTTTAAACGTTAGATGATATTGTTTCAATTCACGTCTGAGAATATCTCTTCCATCCTTTATCAGTTTTTCTTTCTCTGCCTCACGGAAGAATCGCTTGATTTTAGCCCTTGTCCTCGGGGAATACGCAAGAGATAACCAATCTTTGCTCGGCCCTTTGGAGTTCTTGTCCACAATGATCTCAACGACATCACCGTCCTGTAATTTTCGAGTCAATGGTACCAGTTTTCTATTTATTTTTCCACCAACACAGTGATTACCAACATCCGTATGGATTGCATAGGCAAAGTCTATAACTGTAGAACCCTTAGGTAAATGTTTCAACTCCCCACGAGGTGTAAAAACGAAGACTTCATCCAATTCGAGTTCCTTTTTCAGGCCACCGAGATAATCTCTCCCTGCCAAATACTCTTTTTGCCAATCTATTATCTGCCTTAACCACTTCAATTCCTTTTCAGGAGATATACCAGATTTATACGCCCAATGCGCTGCAAGCCCAAATTCTGCTTCCTGATGCATTTGTCTCGAACGTATCTGAATTTCAAGCCTTTCACCTTTATCAGTGACAACAGTGGTATGCAATGACCTATAACCATTGGACTTTGGAACCGCTATGTAATCCTTAAATCTACCTGTTATCGGTTTCCATATAGAATGAACTATACCCAAAACACCGTAGCAAGCATTCACATCCTCAACGATAACGCGCAGGGCAATCAGATCATATATCTCATCGAATTCCCTGTGTTTCTTCTTCATCTTTATGTATATAGAATAAAAATGTTTAACCCTGCCATACACTTCTGCCTCTATGCCCTGTCTTTCCAATTCTTTTTCAAGCTCTCCCTTGTAATAACCTATGGTTTTCTGACGCTGTTCCAACTTCTCTCTTACTTTTTCTTTAATTTCACGATACGCGTACGTATGCAATTCCTTGAAACCAAGGTCTTCGAGTTCTGCTTTCATATTAAACATACCCAATCTATGAGCTAGTGGTGCATATATATCGAGCGTCTCTCGAGCAGTTCTTGCTCTACTCTCAGAAGATAACCTATATTCTATAGTTCTCATGTTATGAAGTCTGTCTGCAAGTTTAACAAGTATGACACGAAGGTCTTTAGCCATAGCGAAGAACATCTTTCTTATATAACCGGCTTGCAATTCTACCTTGTCCATGCCGTTCAATGAATCTACCTTTTCTAACTTCGTAACACCTTCGACTATCTCTGCCACCTCTTTACCAAACTCGGATTCGATATCTTTATAGGTTATATCGGTATCCTCAAGGGTATCGTGCAAGAGCCCTGCTATCAAAGTAGTTTCATCCAATTTTAGAGAAGTCAATATCTCAGTAACAGCATAGGGATGGGTGAAATAGTCCTTCTCATCATCCCTTTTCTGCCCTCTGTGAGAATTGTAGGCGAATTCATATGCTTTTCTGAACAAATCCTCATCAAAAT
>QNAT01000245.1 GCA_003641555.1 Thermotoga sp. | reverse complement strand
TTTTAAAGTATTGCAAGATTCAAAGATACTGACACTACCACCTCCCTTGTGTATTCACTTCTCGCACTCGAATTGTTTCTCTATGATGACGCAGTTCTTCACTATCTTCCTCACCTCATCCAATTCGTAATGTTCTCCACCTCCCAGGCGAATGGGTCCTTTCGTAAAGACGAATGCGATCGTTGTATATCCATTCGTCACCGCATCGAAGGAGAATTCCACTCTATTCGTTCCCTCTTCATCGAGCCGATATCTGCTTGTAACCTCTGCCTCTGCCCCACATTCGAGGATGTAAACATACTCACCAGGGATTCCCATTAACTCTACAGGAAACCATTCGTTCAGTTTCTCAACGAAGACATCTCCTTTCACACCGTTTATCCTTACATCGTGTTCGATATCATTAGATGAACTGGGGAAATACCTCGCCTTTATCTTCACTTCTTTCTTTACTCCCAAATCGGGGATCTCGAAACATATCCTCTGATCGGGTTCTGCATCGTGCACAACGAATGGAATTTTCACTTCTCTTAACACATCTATGTCTCTTTTCATCTCGATCTCTACCGGCGCTTTTACTTCAACGGATACTGTTTCATCTCCTGCATTTACCACCTTCAAATTGGCGAAGTATGTCTTACCAACGAGTACTTCATCGGGCACTTCGATCTCTAAACTCAGGTTACTGAGATGACTCATAATCTCTTTGTACATCTCGTTGACATCCGGGTGATCTGTATCCTTTACCTCTCGATATGTTCGAAAGGCAGAGATATATTTATCTTCTTTCATATAATCCTTGATCAGCATGATCTTTCGATCTATTTTCTTTATTTCATTAGAAACGCTTGCCAGCGTCTTCGATAGGTCGTTTGCAAGGTGAGGAGGTATCCTTTTCACGAGTGTACTCGCATTCGTTTCTTTCAGGAATTTCTCTGCTCTGTAAGGATTCTTTTTCTCGAGGAGTGTATTTGAGACGAGGAGCACCGTTAATCCCTTTATTATGTCGTGCGCCAATTCCTTTTTTATACTGGCTTCTACCGTTGCTTCATATCCTGATTTTATCTTTTCTACCTTCAGAATCGTACATCTAACGTTCATCAGGTTAACTCTGGACTTCGTGATTATCTCTTCTTTGAAGTTAGTAGTTATTTCTGTGTTCCTGGCGATCTCTTCGAGGTGCATCTCGGATGAAACTTCAACATACAAAGATTCAGCAAGTCCCCTGATGGCTCTTGCTTTCGCTTTTTCTACTGCTTCTCCTTTCGATCCGCCTTTTGCACTGGCTTGAGAAGTTATTGAATTGGGTGGTATTGGTCTTCTATTGACCACCTGCCGTTCGGATGTACAGGATATCAATGAAAAAAACAATGTTATGAGAAGAACGACGAGTACGATATCGATATTCTTGCTCATATTATCACCCCTTAGGGTATGCTCTTGAGTTCGATCGTTTCGGGTTTTTCTGAAGCACCACTAAAACCAATTCCTACAGTAATACTCGTTAACTGTATTTCAGGAGCAAATGCCAGTTCTAAATAAATCGGCCAGGAATAATCACCAGAAGATCCTGTCAGATATTTTCCGATATCAAATGCCGGTGCGTGGAAGCCAAAAGAAGGTCCTTCATCACTGCTACTAACATATAGTCCTATGGCTGTTCTAAGAAAGAACGGAAGGGGATAGTATCCTACGCTGATCGGAAACACAATCACAACTTCACCAGAAGATCCTGAAACCCCATATCCCAAATCCATTCCGATTCCTACTTTATCTCTGATGATGCCAAGACCAAGGAGTCGTCCTGACCAGGTATTAATACCTAATGATACTTCCACCCCATCAAAAAACCATCCGTTCTCTGCCCCTGCTTCCCTATCTTCTTTTGCCATTCCGTGCATCATTCTTGCCAGATCGTTATATCCTTTATCCACTGCCGCGTTGTATGCTCTCGCCCAATCTCCTCTTTCGTATGGCTTCAACACCTTCGCCACCTCTGGATATACATTGCTTATGAGATCCGCGAATTGTTCAGGTTCATTTTTATCTATCAGTATTTTTATTTCAACATATTCTCTATCTTTCTCCGCCATTCCGTACATCATCCCTGCCAGATCGTTATATCCTTTATCCACTGCCACGTCGTATGCCCTCGCCCAATCTCCTCTTTCGTATAGCTTCAACACCTTCGCCACCTCTGAATATACATTGCTTATGAGACCTGCGAGTTATCCAGGTTCATTTTTATCTATCAGTTTTTTTATTTCATATTCTCTATCTTTCTCTGCCATTTCGTTGTGTCTCACATCGTGGTGGAACATCGGCCAGGGAGTATCCGCAAGTCCACCGCTGCTTCCATTTATCGCGTATAGGTAATTATCTTCTGACCCCACGTATATCGTTCCATCTTCCCCTATCGCTGGACTCGATTCCACCCAATCTCCTGTTTTGTACTTCCACTTGATTGTGCCATCCGGGTTTAGAGCGTAGAGGTAACTATCCCAACTCCCGACGTAGACCGTGCCATCTTTCCCTATCGCTGGACTCGACTCTACCCAACCACCTGTTTTGTACTTCCACTTGATTGTGCCATCCGGGTTTAGAGCGTAGAGGAAATCATCATCACTCCCAACGTAGACCGTGCCATCTGGCCCTATCGCTGGACTCGAATACACCCTACCTTCCGTTCCATACCCCCACTTGAGTGTGCCATCCAAGTTTAGAGCGTAGAGGTAGCCATCATCGCTCCCAACGTAGACCGTGCCATCTTTACCTATCGCTGGACTCGAATCCACACGATATCTTGTTTTGTACTTCCACTTGATTGTGCCATCTGGATTTATCGCGTAGAGGTAACTATCCCGACTCCCAACGTAGACCGTGCCATCTGGCCCTATCGCTGGACTCGACTTTACCTGATCACCTGTTTCGTACTTCCACTTGATGGTGCCATCTGGCCTTATCGCGTAGAGGTAACCATCCTTGCTCCCAACGTAGACCGTGCCATCTGGCCCTATCGCTGGACTCGATCTCCCCACACAACCTGTTTCGTACTCCCACTCGATTGTGCCATCTGGCCTTATCGCATAGAGGAAATCATCATTGCTCCCAACGTAGACCGTGCCATCTTCCCCTATCGCTGGACTCGACTCTACCTGATCACCTGTTTCGTACTCCCACTTGATTGTGCCATCTGGCCTTATCGCATAGAGGAAATCATCATTGCTCCCAACGTAGACCGTGCCATCTGGCCCTATCGCTGGACTCGACTCTACCCAACCACCTGTTTTGTACTTCCACTTGAATGTACCGGCCTGGGAGATACCCGTGAAGTTAACATCATCTCTCGACCCAGTTACAGTCGTGCTCGAAGGGGTGAAGACATATCCCGTCTTAGATGGCGTTATAGTAACACTGCCCCACAATCCCTTCTTTGACCAATGTCCATTCGCATCCGTAGTTGTAGGAGTAGCCACACCGCTGAATGA
>QNAT01000244.1 GCA_003641555.1 Thermotoga sp. | reverse complement strand
GACAGGTTTTTAAACCTGTCCGATTCACCGTAGGTGAATGACGTTATGGGACTGCATCCCATCGAACAAGACTGAAGTCATGTCCCTACGGTTATGGGTATGTATGGTGTAAGATGAAATTGTCCCATTGGGTTTTTGACTTTTTCTTTGGTTCGTTTGACTTGTATCAAGACAAAAGAAATGAATACAAATTTGTGACTTAAAAACATCTTGACTTTTTACACCATTCGAATTTATTCTTTCTTAAAGACTTTCTCGAACAGTGTCATATATCTTTCATATTTTGCAGGGTAATAATCCACATTCTGAGGATAGAAAACTTTTGAGATATTGAATCCTTTTTTGAAGGCATCTTCCCAATCATCGAAAATGCCAGATGCAATGCCAGAAATCAAAGCAGCACCAAGCGAAGTTGCATTGTGAACTCTCAAAACTTTTACGGGAACTTTCAGGACATTTGCTTTTATCTGGAGAAGAAGGGAATTTCTGGCTCCTCCTCCAACGGCAACTATTTCGTAATTGTTTTTCAATCCTATCTTTTTCAGATCATCTACCATTTTTTTAGTTTCAAAGGCTAAACTTTCCAGAATCGCCATCAGGAGATCGATACGATCGTGTTCGTCTTTGAGATCGAAAAACGCTCCGTTGATCTTTTCCTGCTCAAACCTTCCTCTGAGAAAAGGAAAAAAGACTACAGATGTTTCTCTCAAATCCAGATCTTCCAGCATATCAAAATTCTCTTTTAAGATCTTCTTTAAGAACCACTCTACAGCAAAACCCCCTGTTGGGATGCCCTCGAGAAGATAATACTCATCCGGGAAAACATGAATTCCGCCATTGAATGAAGATATAGCCCTTCTTAAAAATACATCTAAAAGTGCTTTATCTCCGCCCCAGACGATACACTCAGTTGTCCCTGTTGAATTCAAAATATTCTTCTCTTTAAAGGCACCTGACGAAAAGGCAGCTGCAATGTGATCTTGACCAGCAGTTGTAACAACTACCCTTCTACTGAGTCCCAATTCTTTAGCGATATCCTTCTTTACAAATCCTCTTTCTACCCCACTTTCTATCAATGGAGGAAGGTGCTCAGATGGTATACCAGAAAGATCCAGAATTTTCTTTGACCAATTACCGTTTGTAACATCTAAAAATAAACTTCTTGAAGCGATGCACCTGTCCATCCCTATACTCCCTGTGAACATGTAAGTGATATAATCTGCAACATCGAGCCACGTTACGATCTTCCCGGCGAGTTCTGGAAAATTCTTGTAGAACCAAATCATCTTGAACAAAGAAAATATCCATGACGGTCTGAGCGCTGTTACTTTAAATACTTCATCTTCACTTACTTTCTTCATAAATTCGTTAAATTCCTTCAGCGTTGATCTGCTATACCAGATCAGCCCATCGAATAGAGGACCATCTTTCCCCATAGGAAAGACTGTTTCCCCAAGGGAAGATATTCCTATAGATACTATATCTTTTCTCAGTTCCTCTGGAATAGAAGAAAATATCTCAACTACTACCTCGAATAGTCTTTTCGCTGGCAACATATCTCCATTATTCATTTTCAGAAGGGGAGTACGAGCCGATCTATTCCACAGCATCCTAACCTTTTCATCGAACAAAGCGAGTTTTATATTCGTTGTCCCTATATCAAATCCTGCCATTATCACATTTATCATCCCGGAAAATCAATGAAAATTCTGAGCAACGTAATCATTTCTCTACTCTAATTATGTCAGGATCCGTAAAGACATCGTATTCATCGTAGCTAGTAGACGAAAATTCTGAAACTATACACCCTTCAGGTCCACCTTGAAACCAGTGTTTGGTATTCGGTGGTATCGTATACTGCTCACCGGGTCTCAACACGACCTCGTGCCACACTGTGAAGTATTGCTTTCTTTCTTCAGGAACTTTAGCTTTTGGATTTGCAGTGGGTGCTCCCTCAACGTACAGATAAACCTCTCCCCATCTACATCTGAAGGTTTCCATCTTCCCGGGATAGTTATATTCCTTTAGCGGTGGATGCCAATGTTCTGGCGTTATCTGACCGGGAAAATGTATGAGTTCCTTGGCACAATATTTCTCATTGTTTACATAGACCACAATCTGATCGCCTATCTTTTCTGGTATCCCCAGCCCCAGGTCTATAACTTCTATGTTCTTGAATTCCTCTTCTGTGATCACTATACCTGCCCTGTCCAGCATGTTCTTTGCCCTCAGAGCAAATTCTCTTTTCTTCTCCTCACTTATCATGATCGTTCTCCTCCTTTAAATTTAATATCTTCTTTCTGAGTTCCAAAAATCTCTCGAACGGTTTAGCATATGTAACATTATTAAAAGATCTTATTTTCTCTATTATAAACCTGTTTCTATACTTTTTAATGTCTTCAAGAATTTTCAAATTTCCTCTGGCCATTAAAGCTGCACCGTAGCAAGAAGCATCAAATTCTCCGTTAAAGAGATTGATATTTCCGCTCAGAAAGGGAAAAATGATTTCTCTGATGATCGGATTCTTAGCCACTCCACCAAGAACAAACACAGATGGATTTGAGAGTTTCGTGAGTCTTTCAACTGTTTTCCATGCATCAACTAATGCAAAAGACACCCCTTCGAGGATCGCACGGGCTATATCCGATCGAGTGTTGCAGAGCCTGAGATCTGTGAGATATCCTTTCACATCGGACTTCATTATCGGGGTTCTTTCAGGAGTTATATAAGGTAAGAAAATTACCCCATTTGCACCGGGCATAGATAACAAAGCCCGTTCTGTTAAATCTTCAAATCCTTTGAAGCCAAAGACGTTGTTAGCCCAGTTGAGAACAAGTCCCAGGTTTTGAATAGCCCCCATTATATGAAAACCATGAATATGAAGGAAATTATGAACACTTCGATCGATGATCGGTTTTTTGACAGGAACGATGATCTGTCCACCAGTACTCAACGATAACATGACTTCGTCAACATCTGAAACGCCCACTCCAAACGCTGCTGCTTCCTGATCCCCAGCTCCATAAACCACAGGGATTCCTTCTCTCATGTTCAAGAGTTCCGCGATATCTTTCCCTAAATATCCTCTTACTTCAAGCGATTTATGAACATCTGGAAGGATGCTTTCGGGGACTTTTAGCTCCTCCATCAAATCTGTGTACCAATGATCTTCGGTTATATCGTACATCAAAGTGGCTGAGGCATCCGTTCTCTCAGTATCGAAGTTCTTAGTGAACCATCCTCCTATGAAGTCCTTCGAAAGACACAATTTGCAATTATCCTTATCAATATTCTCATTCTTCAATACGTATAGAAGTTTTACAAGAGTGAACGACCTGGAAGGCACACTCCCACATCTCGTAAGTATATCTTTAGAAAAATTCTCCCTTAAAAAATCCTCCTCTTTCTTTCCCCTTGCGTCTGCCCAGATTATGGCCTTTCTCAGCGGTTTTCCTTGTCTATCTATGAGGACTAAGGTATGCATCTGACCCG
>QNAT01000243.1 GCA_003641555.1 Thermotoga sp. | reverse complement strand
ATCAATTCCTTAGTCGGACTATAATTTATTTGATATCCTCAAGATTTACCATAACCAGATTATCCTGCGGCTTCATGCCAGCGAATCCAGATTTCGAAAAAAGATAATAGATCACTTTTTTAAAATTCTTTTTCACATCTTCCTGAAGTAATCCGGCTTTTCTCTGGAGGTTATACAACACACTGCTTCCAACAGGCTTGTTAGTCCATTTAACCTCGCAAACTATCAAGGTATTTTCACAGATGGCAACGATATCAATTTCTTCGCCTTTTCGCCACCATCTTCCTATTTTAAAATATAGAAAGAAAGGAATCATCTTTCTGGGGGATATATTGAAACTCGTCAAAGATGATCGCTTGCTCGGTTTTAAAGGTTCTTACCGCATTAGCAAGAAACTGAAAAAACTCATTCCAGTTGGAAATTCTCAAACTATCGGGAGATCAAGGATTTTTTTAAAGGATTCATAAAATATTCATGAGCTGCTTGGGACTGGAAAGATCGGCAGTGAAGAAAAGAGGGGAATCAAAGGAATTCTCAAGAAGGTAGGTTTTTCCAACACGCCTTCTACCATATATAACCAAAAGTTCTGCCTTCCCTGATTTCATCTTCTTTTGAATAAAAGCTTTTTTCAGTTTTCCTATTGATCATATAATCATCACTTTTCACGGTTATTTACTAAATGTAGATTTACTAAATTTACATTTATATTTTATCACACCGGTTGGTTCTCTCCAAAATATGGGAACGTTCTTCAACGGGTTATTGTATGAAGTATTCTTTGCTTTATTAAGGGCACACTATTTATTCGGCAGCAGAATTTCTGCCAACCGGGAAAGGAAGGAAGCACGGATGACTCTTAACAGGATCTGGGGTACTTTACTCTATTTATACACATCTCCTCGCACATCTATTCTGTAAACGTAAATCGTATCGCCTTCACGTTTGAACAAAATACGGTAATTACTGACGCGTAATCTATAGAATCCCTGATACTTACCTTTTAGCGGCTTAACATCACCGAGGGGAATATTTTTAATCGCTGAAACGATTTTCTCACGTATATTTTTTGGCAATTTATCAAGGTGTTTTTTCGCTTGCTTTGAGAGAAACGCTTTCATAATTTATACCATTCGCTCTCGCTATTTACTTTATCAATAGAATCAATATCGTTATTCGTTAATTCTTCACTCTTACGTGCGTTTACAATTTTCCATAGAATATCCTTGGGCAACAGATTAGGATCAAGTTCACCTTTCTGGATCAAATTATCCACAAATTGAAGAAAAACAACATCATCGGTCTTTTTTATAGCTTCGATCAATTCTTCAAGCTTTACAGTTATGCTTATCTTGTTTCACCTCTTTTCCTTCCCACACCCTTTCAAATTTATTGTATCATGATCGCGTTTAGCAGCGTTTATGAAGACATTGTACCCCCAGAATCAACACTGATTATCCAGTGCCCAATAAACAAGGAGGATTTCTCATTTTTCTGATCCTTATATATTTTCCAAAATCCTTTCCAGTTTTCTTCGCGGCCTTCCATCTTCCTCGCACCAATAGGCGATAAAACACTGTTGTATCTTCACATTGTACCTTTTTGCAAATGATCTTACTCTCTCGGGTCCATCTATCCTTATTCCAAACCTTATACCTTCATACCTGCCGTAGTTTCGGAGAAATCTGTCAAGCAGTTTCCTATCTGCCTCATCAAACTCTGTGTATCTTTTAACGAATTCACTCATTCTTTTCTTTCCCATTCTCTCTATCGCTTTTCTTACAACCGCTTTCCTTCCTTCTATGTATGGATGCGCTCTCACCATGTCAATCATAAATTCCATTGTTTCATATCGTTTGGACATATATCTCTTTAGTTTTCCAGTCTCACCAAGCGCCTCATATGCTTCTTTGAACTTGTCTTTCCTCGACAAATAAAACTTGTCCCTTTCAATCTGAGCCATGTATGTGGATATGGATAAAACTTGCCTTTCTGAAAGCGATAGTTGTTCCAAACTCTTTATCACTTCTTGAAACCCTTTCTCAATCTCAATCTTTACCAATTCGTTGTATACAGGATAAGACATGCTGGTAATATCCATATTTCTACTTTCTGTTATCCTTTCTATTATTTTTTTCAGCGTATTTCCCCGTATCACTTTTGTTTTACCCGTGAAAATAGCCGACAGGCCACCTATGCTCACGTTTTCTTTCCTGTATGGACCTATCAGCATTCTGAGGTATTTCCTCACCTCTTCTGTATTTTCATACATCGAGATGTTGTAATTGGGAATGGATTTTTCTGCTTCCATTAAAAGCTCTTCATAGCCCTTCGGTACTGGAAGGGATGCAATTATCTGAGCTGTTTGTGCTATGGAACATGAATTAATCGCTTTTTCAATCACAAATAATGTATCAAGGCATCCAAAAAGATTGCCTGGAACCTCTCGGTAATAACCAAGATAATATACTGCTCTTTTTGATACTGAATGAGCCCAAAATGGGTGTTTTTTCCTTATTCTCCATGCAAGACCATTAAGAGAACTGGTAATTCCTGAAGGATGAGGAATATCCTTTGAAAGCCTGTATGCCTGAATGTAATGATTAATCGCTTGAGAGAGGTTTCCTTTTTCGGCAAGCTTCCGTGCCTTGGCAAGATAAAGAAAAGCAAGAGCAGGTACTATTTTTTTACTTCCCCAATTTCTTGTTTCTCTCTTCAATTTTTCCATTCCCCATCTTGCTTCTACATTTGAAATAACTGCTTCTATATCTTCTCGCGTTCTTC
Organism: Thermotoga sp.; assembly: GCA_003641555.1. Lineage (GTDB taxonomy): Bacteria > Thermotogota > Thermotogae > B3-G13 > B3-G13 > B3-G13. The sequence goes on along the minus strand of QNAT01000243.1, from coordinate 732 downwards.
CACTCATCTTGTTCAAGTTACTTTTCAAAAATCGGTAAAGCTTTTCATCTTTCTCTCCAAGACTTGCCTTACACGAGAGTTTCCTTGCAAGAAGAATATAACGTATACTGCCGTTCCTACAAAGATCAAGCGCCTTATATGTGTAGTGAAGCGCTTTGTTATAGTCACCTTTCCATGTATGCAAAAAAGAAAGGGCAATGTACCTTATGCTATTTGGCAAATTGGAATTGATGATTTTAATTATTAAGGGTTTTGCGGATGCACCATATCTAAATATGGGCATGAACAGTTCGGGCAGTTTCCTCACTTCTCCAACCCCTTGTTTTAGTTATAACGGAAAAATGCGATTGTTACAAATTCAAGCAATTTTAGGTTCTGAAACTTGCTATAGAAGCAGATTTCGAAACTAGAAAATTTGAAAAATCACATGGGATGTATTATTCTGCAAATAAGGAGGGATATAGTGAAAAAATTAATAAAGATTTTGTTGATATTAATAATGTTGTTCTTAACAGTAACAATAGCGTCTGCTGATGAAACAGATGCAAATACTAACACAGAAAACACAAATCCTGTGATAACCCAGCAAGTTGATGGCTAACTCATTCTCATTCTACCACAACCGGCACCGGGCAAAACTCGCAGAAAAGCATGAAAAGGTCAAAACAAAAGAAGATATGACTAAAAAAGTTCAAGCAAGGGCAACGTGGAAAACGTACACGAAGATCTTTT
>QNAT01000242.1 GCA_003641555.1 Thermotoga sp. | reverse complement strand
GCTTCTTTTGAAGTTTGGTTTGTTAGTGCCATCACTATTGCAACTTTCGGTTTCATTCCAGATTCTTTCAAAAGGTGGGAAGCTTCTTCTTCGGATATCCCTGTTGCCGTAGTGATTATCCCTATAGCTCGTTTTACGAGTTTCTCATTTATTGGTGTCATGTCAACCATCAGGTTTCTGTATACCTTTCCGAGTTTGATCATCGATATAGTACTGAGCATATTCAACACCATCTTTTGGGCAGTGCCTGCTTTTAGGCGTGTAGATCCTGTTATAACTTCGGGACCCGTTATAACCTCTATTGGAATATCAACCATGTTAGAAAGAACGGAATCTTCCACGTTTACTATACAACCTGTAAAGGCCTTTACTCGTTTAGCAGCCTCTATTGCACCTATTACGAAGGGAGTACGCCCACTCGCTGAAATACCGATGACAACATCTTTAGAAGAGGCCCTGTGCCTTACTATCTCATTAACACCCCCTTTCTTATCATCTTCAATGTTCTCGATAGCCTTCATCATGGCTTCAGAACCACCTGCAAGGATGGCAGTAAAAGTGCCATAAGGTAAGTTGAAAGTAGGAACAGTTTCTGCTGCATCTATTACAGCGAGACGACCAGATGTTCCTGCTCCAACGTAGAAACATCTACCACCATTTTTCACGGCTTCGGCGATTCTTTCAGAAAGACTGGCTATCGGTACAAGGGTTCTTTCAACGGCAATCGCTATCGTTTTATCTTCTGCATTCATCAGTTTTGCTATCTCGATTGCTGACATCGTATCTATGTCACTCGATCTTGGATTTGGCTTCTCTGTCTCAAGCTCTTCAATATTTGCCAACAACCTCACCACCTGATATATTGTATATACAAGAATACATATTCATTGTACATGTACTTATTTTCACTGTCAAGTCTGAAAATCGGTGATTGCAAACATTTATGGAGAAATAACTTTGATTACATAAAAATATTATGCTTTTATTAAATATTTTGTGAAAAATAAGTTCATATATACACATTTGAGAAAATTGGAGATTATCTTAGAAAATTCGACTTTTTCTGCTGTAATCTTATTTATTGTCTTCAATTTGTTCCTAATCGTCTCTAATCATGTTTGCGTTTATAAGTTAAAGATTGTATACTGAGTTAATTGCATGATTCACGCAACTAAAAACCTGGAGGTGTTAAATGGCAACAAATTCCCAGAGCAGATTTACAAAAACCCAGCATAAGATTATGAGATACCTGTGGAAAAAGGGAAAAAGTTCAAGAAGTGAGATCGGAAATGAAATAGGATTCGACGCATCAACGATATCAAGAACCCTTACCCCCCTTATGAGAAAAGAGATGATAAGAATCGTGGGAGAATCTCCTGCAAGTTCAAAAGGAGGGAGGAAAACACATATACTTTCTTTTAACAATTCCTGGAAACATATACTTGGTATTTCAATCGAACAAGGTGAGGTTACCATTGTGTTGAGCAATTTGGCAGGAGAAGTTCTGAAGGAAGATTACAGTGTTATAAACGTTCATTCAGGAAACATTTTCGACATCGTTGAAAAGAATTTCTCAAAATATGATGAAGATGCTATTGCAGGCATTTCAATCGCAACTCCAGGAATGGTTTCCTCTCAGTATGGAAAGATCATATTTTCATCTGCACTGGGGATTGAAGATCTTGAATTTGAAAAACATCTTGAAGAGAAACTGGGAGTCAAAGTTCTCGTTATGAATAACGCCAACGCGGCATCGGCGTGCTATTCTATGAAATCTACTCATCTGGTTTACTTCATCTTTTCAATACCCTATAAGCTTAAGAGGCCAGTTGGAGTTGGGGCAGGCATAATGATCGAGGGCAAGACTTATGAAGGATTCAATTCATACGCTGGAGAATTCTGGAGGAGTTTTTCTCTCACAGACGACGAAACTTTGACTGTAAAAGATTTGAATAAGGATATTTCAAAAAAACTCAAACTCAAAAGGTTTGTAGAGTATTTTTCAGAGGTTTTAGAAATTGCCATAGACATCATAGATCCAGAAATATATGTGATCGGTGGTGACATAGATCTTCTTCCAGAATGGGTGGGAGAAAATTTGATATCTGCAGCTTACAACAGAATTCCATTTCAATCAACGAGAAAACTCAAAGGAATTGTTGATAGGAATGGAACACTTTCGATTGCAAAGGGAGCCGCATTAGCGTTTGTTGGGAAATTCATGGGAGACTTCAACTTTGCAAAAAAGGTTTTTCAATTTTTATCCAATAAGGAGCTAATAAAATATGAGGAAATATGAAAGACTGTTTTTCTGTGGTATAAATGATCTAAATGATGAATTGAGAGAGATGATTCGAGAAAATAATTGGGGTGGACTCATACTCTATCCCAATGTAATTCAGGACACATATAAATTGACAGAGTTTTTTAACATAATTGAGTCGAATGGAAAGAAATGCTTGATTTCATCGGATCACGAGGGTGGTCAGATTGAGACTATACCGTTTATCCCACCGTTTCCAGGTAACATGGCCCTCGGAAAAACGAGGCCAGAATATGCCAGAAAATATGCGTATCTTTCTGGAAATATCATGAAATCTATTGGTTTTAATACAGTTTTTGCCCCGGTTCTGGATCTATACACACCTAAAAACAGTGCTGTTGTAGGATTCAGGACCTTAGGAGGTGAACCTGTAAAAGTTGCTAAGTATTCCAATGAAATGTTAAAAGGGTACAAAGACGCAGGAATTTTAGCGTGTGTGAAACACTTTCCGGGACATGGAAAGGCATTTACAGATTCCCATGAAATGGATGTGATCATAGATGCCTCCCCTGAGGCATTGAAAAGCGAAGATTTCGTACCATTCAAACTCGCCATAGAAAGCGGTGTTGAGTTGATCATGACCGCTCATGTGATCTATTCCTCAATAGACACTCTACCAGCAACGCTGTCAAAGAAAGTGATAAATGATATCTTAAAAAATGAATTCGAATATGATGGGGTTGTTTTGACTGATGCCATAGAAATGAAAGCGATCTCTGAGAAGTTTTCTCCTAAAGAAATATTAGAAAAATTCTTCAACGCTGGTGGAGATATGATTCTGCTTTCCAACGGAGTAAAGAATTTTCCTATCTTTTACAAAGCGCTTGAGGAATTGTTGAATGAAGGTCGCATTGATGAAAACAAATTGGAAAATTCAGTGGTAAAAATAAAAAGGTTGATAGACAGGTATTATCATAAGCAAAGTGTTGGCTTCATAAATTCAACGGTTGAAGAATCTATAGAGGTGAACTTCGATAATGTAAAGCCTGCTCTTAATGTGATCTTGCTGATCCCACAACCTCAGAAGATGAGCCAGGCTGATGTCTTATCAGATCACTACATAAAAATAGAAAGGCTGGCGAGGAAAATATTGGGAGCAAAGATCTTTAGATATGATATGAAAAAACCTAAGAAAGTAGATTTACCGGGAGATGCTTTGATAATCGATATCATAGTGGACACATTCAAAAATGAAAATCTTTTGAAATTCCATAAATCGCTTCCTCAAAAT
>QNAT01000241.1 GCA_003641555.1 Thermotoga sp. | reverse complement strand
TTTTCGAAGAAGTCGATCATGAAATTGTAAAAGTTAGAAAATTGCTTTGTTACTGTTGGTATTAAGAAATATAAAAGTAGTGTTATGGCTATCGATATTATGGCAAAGGCCAGCACTATACTTATTATTAGATTCAACTTCTTGTGGAAAAAGATAACTATTGGATCTAACAATAAAATTATGCCGAAGGCAAAGACAAGAGTGGTGAAAGCATCGTTGTATAGTAAACCCAGGAGAAAGAAGATAGAAGTGTACACAAGTATAGAAAGTAAGGATAAACTGTCAGGATCTTTTTTTATATTCGATAGCATCATTGTTGTAACAAATAATAAGTGACATGCGATCTCGATTTGCAATCTACGGTTTCTTACTCATCACATGTCACTATTTACTTGTTACATATTACACCTCACATATCTTTATGTATTTTGCATTCATAGGTAACCCTCGTTCCAGCTTTTTTCAGCGTTGTAGAAACTATACAATATTTATTTTGCGAAAGTTCTATCGCTTTCTTGAACTTATCTTCATCCACATCGTTCCCCTTTATGTTATATTCCAGATAAACCTCTTCTATCATCTTTGGATACTGAGGGGTGAGTTCATATCGAGCTTCCATCCAATACTCATTGAATTTTACGCCCATCTTTCTGAGTATAGAGATGACGTCCATAGAAGTACAGCTCATCATACCACCAATCAGACTTTCAACAGGACGAATGGCTGTATCATCACCCCCTACTCTTGGTTCGGTATCATAATGACATTCATGTCCACTTCCACTTATGTATAGGAAATGCATATTCCCGGCCCACCGTAAATGACCTTCACCCAATTTTCATTCATCTCCTTGCATGCTTGACTCTGGCTCTTTGTAACCATCCCAGCAGTATAGGGCTGGCTATGTACATGGAAGAATATGTACCTACTACGGTACCTATAGTAAGAGCAAAAGCAAATGGTTTCAACACAGAACCTGCAAATAACAAGAGAACGAAAACGGTTAAGAATGTAGTAAAAGACGTATTTATCGTCCTCGACAGTACCTGATTTATGCTGAGATTTATTATTTCTCCATAGGGCTTGCCTCTCATTCGACGCATATTTTCTCTGATCCTCACGAAGACAACGATCGTATCATTCAACGAATAACCCATCAGGGTCAATATAGCAGCTATTATGGGACTGTTTACCTCAATATAGAATAGAGAGAATATACCGAGTGTTATGATAACATCGTGTACTAAAGCAAGAATTGCACCAACACCAAAGATGAATTCAAATCTAATGGTTATGTATATGAGCAATAATATGGTACCGATGATCGCAGCCCAAAATGCAGATTTCTTGAGATCAGAAGCAGCAAAACCTCCTACTATGTTGAATCCTTCAATAGTAGTGTTGAGTTTTGGTGATATCTTAGTGTTAAAGACCTCTACAATATGCTTTTCGAAATCTGTTTTCTGATTTACAGTGGAAAGTACATCTCTAATCACTATAGAAAACCTTTGTCTACCCGAACTGCCACCTGCAAGTGGTTTTAACTCATTTATTTTGGCACGTTTGTATTCTGGTCTTATCGTTGTCAATGCGCTTCTTATTTCTCCTATGGTTACAGATCGATTGGGAATTCGATCCATACAAACTATCGCTTCAGTACCACCTCTGAAATCTATACCCAGATTGAATCCTCTTGCAAAGAAAAAGATTATCGATATGACTATCAAGGTGAGAGATATGCTTATAAAAAACTTACGATGTCCTATAAAATCTATAAGTGGTCTGCCATTGATGGTTTTTCTTTCTTCTTTTTTATTGTTGTTTTTGTCTTTTTTCATGTGCTAACCTCCATTAAATACCTTTCTCTTCTGCTGTTGCATACTTATTCCTCATAAAAGGTGAAAGAGCTTCGAGTAGTGTTCTGCTGACAACAAGTGACGTAAACATTGCACCTATCACACCTATAGTTAAAGTTATAGCAAATCCCTTTATAGGACCGGTACCAAAGTAATAAAGGACAAAAGCAGCCAATATTGTTGTCAAATTAGCATCCACAATGGTCACTGTTGCCTTGCTAAAGCCCGATCTTATGGATGCTTTTACGGTCTTCCCTGCCCTCATCTCTTCTTTTATGCGTTCGAATATTATTATATTTCCATCCACAGTCGTTCCTATAGTCAGAATTATTCCAGCGATGCCTGGTAAAGTTAATATAGACCTGAAAAAAGCAAGTGCACCAAATAGAAGGAAGGCATTATAAAGCAGTGCAATATCCGCTACAACACCCATACTTTTGTAATACAAGATCATGTAAATGAGAACAAGGACTAATCCGGCTATACCTGCTTTCAAACTCCTGTTTATTATATCCTTACCAAGAGTCGGTCCCATTGTCCTTTCCTCGACCTTTATCAAATTCACAGGTAGATTCCCACTCTTTATCAGTGTTGCAAGTTCTCTGGCATCGGCATAAGAGAATTTTCCAGTTATCTCAGCACTGCCAGTCAATATAGCTTCTTGAACTACTGGAGCTACGATTACTTCCTGATCGAGCATGATAGGGAGTTGCTTGTTCACAAATTTTTTCGTTATATCAGCAAAGATCTTTCTTCCAGTGGAATCGAATTTTAAATCGACCTTGTATCCTCCTCTTTGTGTATCCACAGAGGGTCTTGCATCTGTTATATGTTCTCCGCCTAACTTTACACTTCTCGAACCAATACGTATATCTTCTTTGATAAGATACCATGTATTCTCTTTATTTTTGACTTTAAGCCACTTGGTACCTTCATACTTAAAACCATATTTAGGTGTGGGTTTTTCCACAGATTCGGTTTGATCCACTATCTCCCCAAAATACAACCTCGCTTTCTTTCCTATCAATCTTTCTGCAGCGGATGGATCTGTTATTCCAGGAATCTCAACCCTTATTCTCGTTTTTAATCCAGAACCCACTTTACCTACCACTGCTTCTGTATAGCCTGCCGTATCCAATCTTCGACGAATAACTGTACGCACATCTTCAGCCAACGTATTTACATCAGGGTTGAGTGCGGATGTTAAATCCATCCGATAATCTAATCTTGTTCCACCTTTTATATCAAGACCCAGCTTGATGTTTTTGAAGATGGAACTGCCCGTCCTCCCTTTCTCTGGATAGAATAAGAAAATAAAAGATAAAGCTATCACTGCTATGACAATCAATACTCTCATCTGTTCTGATCTCATATCTATTACAACTCAGTAACTTGTTTTGCTGAGTATATCTCACCTCTTTTCTGCAATTACTTCTTTACTTCTTGTGGTTCTGATGATGAATGAGCAATCGAACTTATAGCCTTTTTGCTGATCTCAACTTCAACACCCTGAGCTATAGCTATCTTCACCGTATTAGCCTTGATCTGTGTTACTTTACCATAGATGCCACCAAGAGTAACAATCTTATCACCCTTTTTCAAAGTCTTCAACATGTCTCCAAATTTCTTATCTCTTCTCTTCTGTGGTAGGATCAGGAAAAAATAAAAGATCACGCCGATCAAGAGGACGTAGATCAAAAGCATACTGAAAC
>QNAT01000240.1 GCA_003641555.1 Thermotoga sp. | reverse complement strand
GTGAAGTAATCCCACCTTTGATGGTAGAATCTCTACAAATGCTCCGTAATTTTCTATCCTCGTTACCACACCTTCAAAGATCTCACCTTCCTTAACTTCTCTTATCAGACCTTCTATCATATTATGGGCTTTGTCCAGATCATCTTTACAACTGCCAACTACCTTCACGGTTCCATCCTGTTCTATATCGACCTTCACATTTGCTCCTTCTATTATCTGTTTCACGTTTCTGCCACCGGGTCCTATGAGCTCAGCGATCTTATCGGTCGATATTTTCATTACAGATATCAAAGGCGCATATGGTGAGAGACGTTCTCGGGGCTTGCTTATTGTTTCTTCCATGATGGATAGGATCTTCAATCGTGCTACTTTTGCCCTTTCGAGAGCCTCTTGCATTATTTCCTCGCTTATACCTGAAACCTTGACATCCATTTGAAAACCTGTTATGCCATTTCTTGTGCCTGCAACCTTGAAATCCATATCTCCAAAATGATCCTCTTCTCCCAGTATGTCAGTCAATATAACGGTTTTGTCCTCTTCTTGTATCAGTCCCATTGCGATACCAGCAACATGTTCCTTAATGGGAACTCCAGCATCCATTAGAGATAAGGATGCAGAACAAACTGTTGCCATCGAAGAAGAACCATTTGATTCCAAAATTTCCGAGACGATCCTTATCGTATAAGGAAATTCCTCCTCAGGTGGTAATACCCTCTTCACAGATCTCTCAGCAAGATGACCATGTCCTATTTCCCGCCTTCCTGGTCCACGAAATGGTCGGGTTTCTCCTACGCTGTAAGGAGGAAAATTGTAGTGTAACATAAAACGTTTTCGCCCTTCTTCCATCAAGGTATCCACAACCTGCTCATCTATAGTAGCTCCGAGAGTTACAACCCCCAAACTCTGTGTTTCGCCTCTCGTAAACAGGGCTGATCCGTGGGTGCGAGGAAATATCCCAACTTCACAGGTTATAGGCCTTATCTCATCCACCTTACGCGAGTCTATTCTGATGCCCTTTTCTATGATCATCCTTCTGATTTTTTGTTTCTCATATTCGCCAAAGATAGATTTGAGCTTTGGAATATAATTTTTCTTTGTCTCTTCTTCCATATCGGATGTAACATTCTCTATGAGCTCATCTCTATACATCTCTACAGCCCTTGTTCTATTTCGCTTACCTTGTGTTAAAAGTCTTTCTTCCAGGGTAGAATCGTCTATCAGACTTTCAAAGGTTTTTTCTACATCGGTTTTTTCCTCCACCTGCGGTATTTCCATTTTCTCTGGAGCAAATTCTGATAGTATACTCTTTTCAAAGGCTACCAATGCCTTTATCGCTTCATGTGCCTTTTTCAATGCCCTCAGCATGATATCTTCAGAGACTTCTGCTGCCTCTCCTTCAACCATGGTAATAGCATCTTCCGTCCCCGCTACTACTATATCCAGTTCTGCGTCTTCAAGGATCGAAGTCTGAGGCATTACGATGTATTCACCATTCACGTATGCAACCCTCACACCAGCAACTATGCCATTGAACGGTATATCAGATATGTTCAAAGCCAATGATGCACCCATCATACCCCAAACATTTGGGTCATTTTCAGGGTCTGCGGATAACACTGTAACAACGACCTGTACTTCATTAAAAAATCCCTCTGGAAAGAGTGGCCTTATAGGGCGATCCACGAGTCTTGCCGAAAGCACAGCTTCTTCCCCCGGCCTTCCCTCCCTTTTTATGAAACCTCCTGGTATCTTACCTGCTGCATAGAATTTTTCTTGATATTCCACCGTAAGAGGGAAAAAATCAATATTTTCCTTTGGCTGTTTTGCAGCTGTCGCGGTTACCAATAATGCAGAATCAGCATAACGAATAAGGATAGCACCGTTTGCCTGTTTGGCTATCCTTCCATGTTCAACACTTAATTCTCTTCCTTCAAACTCTTTTTTCCAAACTTTAATTCCCATTCCAAACTTTCTCCTTTCTCGTTCTTCGGTTCATCCATCCCCCTATCTCTTTTTATCTTCTCAGATTGAGGCTTTTTATCAGATTCTTATAACTTTCGGGAGAGCTTTTTCTCAAATATTTAAGTAGCTTTCTCCTCCTACCAACCAGTTTCAAAAGGCCGCGCCTGGAACTGAAGTCTTTCTTGTGAATCTTGAGATGATCGGTAAGATGATTAATCCTTGCCGTCAAGATGGCCACTTGAACTTCTACAGAACCCGTATCATTTTCATGCAACCTATATTGGCTGATAATAGATTCCCTATCTACACTCATTTTTCCACCTCCTAAACGCCCTTTGCTCAGTATAGTATAATTTTACCGAACACGGGTTATCACGTTTTATTATATCATAAAGTATCTGTTATCATTCAGCCACACAGAGAAAATCCTGTATTGAGTTACTCAATTTGTTTCTTAAATTTGCCGATCTCGACAAACTTTGGACAGCTAAATAGTCTCATTTTTTATCCACATATTCCACAACAACATATCTGTAAGGTTCTATGCCCTCAGAATATGTGTGTATATATGGATATGCCGATAACAATCTGTGAATCTCTTTTCTTTCCCAGGATTGCATTGGATCCAGCTCCACCTTTCTTCGGGTCTTTCTCACTTTTTCTAAAGCATAAAAAGCTATCTTTTCTAACTTATCTTCCCTATACTCATTATAGTGATCTACATCTACATACACATTCATTCTTGTACTCGTCAGGTTGTTTACTTGCATGTTCAATATATGCTGGATAGAAGCAAGTATCTGCCCATGCCTCCCTATGAGGATACCCAAATTCTTGCCGGACAATTCTACAAGAACCTTATGCTCCTTTTCTTTAATGGATATATCAGCATCTGCATGGAAATACATAAGTAATGTGTTTATAAGGCTCTTTAACTTTCTTTCAAGTGCTTTTTCCTTCAATTTTACCTTTATCTTCGCAGCACGAGCCTTAACCAGTCCCAATAATCCCCTTTTCCCTTTTTCGATCACTTGTACTTCTATTTCATCTTCCTGAAGATCATATTTATATAAAACTTCCTGGATCGCCTCTCGAACAGTTTTACCCGTCACTTCAAATACCTTCATTATGACCCTCCATTTTCTCAACGCTTGCTCGTTGCAAACAATTCCCTCAATTTCATACCCTTTATACCCAACTTCTTATTTATGTATGCAGTTTGCAGTAGCTGCAGGGCGCTCGATACTGTGTAATAGAGGAACAGGCCCGAAGGCAGATACACTATGAAGAAAGAGAAGACTATGAACATAAGAGAAGATTGCCAAACCTGTTTCTTATCTCTGGCAGTTAGAGTCGATTGATATACGGATATAACAACCTCCAGGAGTATGAAGACAATATTTACCCCGATGCCTCCTTTTGATAGATCATTCCATATAAAAAACCTGCTACTGTACGGGAATTGATCGCCGAAATAGATGATAACACCATATAATAAGAAGAAGATCGGCATCTGTATGAGCAGGGGAAGACATCCACCCATAGGATTGACCCCATGTTTTTTGTACAATTTCATCAGTTCTTCTTGTTGTTTCTTGGGATCTTTGTATTTTT
>QNAT01000239.1 GCA_003641555.1 Thermotoga sp. | reverse complement strand
TTCAATTCGATCTCCTGTCTCTTCTTTTTATCCTCTTCTTCATATTGTTTCGCTTCTTTTACCATTCTTTCTCTTTCCTCTTCTGAGAGACTGGATGATCCAGTTATAACTATGGATTGTTCCTTCGATGTTGCCATATCCTTTGCTGAGACATGTACTATCCCATCTGCATCAATATCAAATGTGACCTGGATCTGCGGGACACCCCTTGGAGCAGGTGGTATACCAGTCAATCTGAATCTGCCCAGAGATTGATTGTATTTTGCAAGTTGCCTTTCACCTTGAAGAACATTTATCTCGACCTCTGGCTGATTATCTTCTGCCGTTGTGAACATCTCACTCTTCTTCGTGGGTATAGTACTGTTCCTCTCTATTATCTTAGTAAATATACCACCTTTAGTTTCCACCCCCAGAGAGAGTGGTGTCACATCAACGAGCACAACATCTTTTCCATAAGTACCTCCGAGTATCGCTGCCTGAATGGCTGCTCCGAGTGCAACAGCTTCGTCAGGATTAACACTCTTATTGGCTTCCTTACCCATGATTTCTTTGACCAATCTTTGAACCATGGGAATTCTTGTTGAACCACCAACGAGTAGGGTCTCAGAAATGTCTTCAGGCGATAACCTGGCATCTGATAAAGCAGTCAAGATCGGTTGTCTGGTTTTTTCTACGAGATCCTCTATCAGAGATTCAAATTTCGATCGAGTGAGTTTTATTTCAAGGTGCTTTGGCCCAGAGGCATCTGCTGTTATGAACGGCAGATTGATATCTGTTTCCATTTTAGAAGATAACTCTATTTTCGCCTTTTCTGCTGCGTCTTTCAATCTCTGCAAAGCCTGTTTATCCTGAAGTAAATCTATCCCATGTTCTTTTTTGAATTCCCCCGCTGCATATTCGAGGATTCTCTGATCGATGTCGTCACCTCCAAGATGGGTATCTCCACTGGTAGCGAGTACCTGGATAACCCCTTCACCTATATCCAGGATCGAAACATCGAATGTTCCTCCTCCAAAATCGTAAACGAGAACCTTTTCATCTTTCTTCTTGTCCACACCATAAGCAAGAGCAGATGCTGTGGGCTCGTTTATTATCCTCAATACTTCCAATCCTGCAATCTTGCCAGCATCTTTTGTAGCCTGTCGCTGGGAATCATCGAAATATGCTGGTACAGTGATAACTGCTTTTGTCACTGAATGCCCGAGATAAGCCTCAGCACTCTTCTTCATCTTCTTGAGTATCATTGCACTGATCTCTTCGGGTGAATAATCCTTACCATCTATGGTTACACGGTACCTTGTCCCCATCTTTCTTTTGATGGATCTAACTGTTCTCTCAGGATTTAAAACCACTTGCCTCTTAGCTGGTTCTCCTACCACAATTTCCCCATTTTTACTTATGCTAACAACCGATGGGGTTGTGCGAGAACCTTCCTCGTTCAAAATAACCTTTGGAGAACTACCTTCGACTATCGCAACGACAGAGTTAGTAGTCCCAAGGTCTATACCAATAACAACATCTTTAGCCATAAATTTCACCTCCAGATTTATTCTAACTTATTCGACTTACATTATAATACTTTAGTTCAATCATGTCAAGTATTTTTAAAAAAAATAAATAAAGATATATGCTATGGACATTAACAAGCATTCGAGTATCTTGAAGAATTTTGTAGATGCTAATCTGATTATATATCTGAAGCCTCCTGTGTCGGCTGTATAATAAAAACAGTTGATGGAGGACCATGTTGCATCATTTAAAAAATGTACTCGAAATCTTGTTCATCTTTTTCTTCTGTAAAAGTCAAAATGTTTTTGAACCACCCTGCCAGATTATTATTTGAATGTTAAATTACATCGTTCATCAATCTAACATCCGTAGGTATAAAATATATTTGATGGCCTTTGTAGGGACTGGTCTTTAACGACTCCGTCCATTGGAACGGAGTTCCATAGTCATTTGCCTTTGGCAAAATGGGCAGAGACGTTAAAGTCATCGTACAATATAAATATCGAAATGAAGTGATTTGCATTTTTGGAAAGAGTAGTAAAGTTTTTAGTTATCATGGTGGTAAACTTTTTGGTTGACATTACATAGTTGATATTCGTAGGTATAAATGGTTTGGCAGGTCATTGCTACCAACGTTTCGCGGATAAAAGAAGTTGCCGACCTGTCTGCGTCTACCTGTGCCGTTGGCACAGGCAGGAGTCAATTTAGGGAAATCTTTGATTTTTCACTTTTTCCGCTATTACTTGTCGTGCCGTTCATTTTCGCTCAACTGGCATGATAAGACAACTCGGTCCCCCTGTTCCTTTTACAAATTCGGACAAATCAATAGCATGAACTATAATCCCTGCTCGCCTAAGTTCTTTAATAGTTTGGACATTTGAAATATCTGCAATTACTTCATTGTCCCCTAAACATATAACATTCCCACTCACAAATGTGTCGCTAATAACTTCTACCTTATCAAATCCATTGAAAAAATCATCCGGGAAGATCCCGTGGCAGCAGAGTATGCGCTCTGGTCCAATTATACTCATAGCACCGCCTATATGTAAGTAGGGTGCAGGTACAGTCATCGATCTTACTTCGTATCCCATAGCTTCTAGCAAACTCGAAATTTGTTCTACACCATTCTCATTCGTTCTTTGAGAATGGCCAATAAAAGCAACTGAACCAGCTAATATAACATCTCCACCTTCTACAGTTCCCGGTATTTCGATGCTTCCTACATTTGGTTCTCCCAGTGATTCCAATATTCGTGCCATCCAGACTTCTTCACCGATTCTAGTATTCAACCCCATTCTTAATTTAATGTATCCATTAGGGGTGCACAAAGATGTATCTCGCGTAAAAACCGAATTTGGATGATTGGGAAATTCTGGAATATCAATGACTTCACATCCAAATCCTCGGAGTATTGATTTTAACTTATTATGCTGTTGTTTTGTTTTATCTTGATCGGCAAGTTGTGTAATATTATGTACGCTACGATTACTAACATTAAAATATTCAGATTTAGGAGTGCATACCACGACGCGTGATAATCTATCTCCTTCATTTCTCAGCATAAAAATATCCTCTCAATGTTTATTTAGTATCTTAGACATGGCAGATAACTTTCCAATTTGCTGATATACCCAAAGTGTACTTCGGATATGCATCCCTTTATCTGAAAATTATTTATCTTTCTCTGTTTTACTACTTTTCTTCATATTGTTCGATAGTATGTCTTTTCTGCTCGCATGAGTATATATCTCTGTAGTCTTTGGATTACTGGGACTTAATTATACCGCAAATCCGTTTCACTTTCTAATAAATACGGCTCTATATTATCTATATTAAGAAGATGGATCAATTTTTAATGACCATGGTGAATCAATTTTATTTTACACTACACACAGGGTCTTTAAACTCGTCTGATTTGACTCCAACAGTTCATTAAAATCTTTTTAATCTCTCGTCAATACTCCCATCAGGGAGCATCCAATCTGGATGTGGTTCTCCCTTTTCTTCCATTTGATAACGGATACAGTTCCACCAATTTCCTTTACAATACTCTTTTATCCACTTCTCCTCCACTACCCCTGCTTCATAGAATC
>QNAT01000238.1 GCA_003641555.1 Thermotoga sp. | reverse complement strand
TCCCGTAACCGTAGGGACGGGAGTTTACCTCCTGTCCGATTCGCCAAAGGCGAATGATATTATGGAACTCCGTTCCATCGGACAGGTTTAAAAACCTGTCCCTACGACTTTTTTGAAACGATCACATCTTAACATTCTATTTTCAAATACCTCTTTTTGCGATCCTCTGTTATGTTCATTTCTTTTGCCTTGATACAAGTCAAACGAACCAGAGAAAAGATCAAGGCTAATACGAAATTTGCTGAAATTCCGCGTAAAAATGCTAAAAATAAGATAAAAGCAGGCTTTTTATTCTTCATCACTAACAATCGTTGATAATTACTTGTAATTTCTTATAATCGTATTTGCAAATGGAGAAATTTGATCTATACTATTATTTGTGACTTACTTTATTAAATTAAGAAAGAATGATGTTATGAACTCTATTACTATTGAACATTTAGTAAAATCACGAGGCGAACGCAAGGTAATCAAAGGAATCATCCAGAAGGGCAAGATAGATCGCACCTCACTTGCCAAACTCTGCAGAATGAGTGTGCCTGCTGTTTCAAAGATCGTGCGCAGTTTTCTCAATAAAAAAATGGTAATTGAAATCGGTGAATCTGAATCTTCTGGAGGTAGAAGACCAATTCTTATTACCATTAATGCCGATTACAGATTTGCTGTTGGGGTAAAAATTGGACTCGGTTATATTGTTCTAATGCTCATAGATATTCTGGGTAACATTCGAGGGAAAAACGTTATCGAGTTTGACCATACTAAGAATCCTACGATCATAATTGAACTCATAGCGAGAACCATTAGAGAACTTCTTCAAAAGTTTAAAGTTCGTAAGAAACTCGTACTCGGAGTTGGTATTGCGGTTTCGGGAGCAATAGATCAACGAAAAGGTGTGGTGAAATTTTCAGGAATACTTGGTTGGTCTAATGTTCCAATCCGAGATACCTTAGAAAAAAGATTGAAGATTCCTGTAATACTACTCAACGATGTTAAATCATTTACACTCGCGCAATTATGGAAGGGAGATGGTAAAAAATATAGAAATTTCTTATGTATTACTATAGGGACTGGAATAGGCATGGGAGTAGTGGTGAATGGAAAACTCTACACAGGACTGGGTAGTGCAGGAGAATTTGGACATGTCGTTGTCAATCCAAAAGGTAAAAAATGTACTTGTGGGAAGGTAGGTTGTTTAGAAACAGAGTCATCTTTTCATGCAATTATAGAACACATCAAAGAAAATACAACTTCAAAAAATCTTAAGAGCGCTATATCAAGTCTTGAACTTGATGAAGTTGAAACAAAGGAAATAGAACTACTTAAGATTTCAAAGGAAAAGGATCCAGAAGTATTTAATAAGGCTTTCCAAAAGGCTTCTCTTTATCTTGGCATTGGTATTGTAGATCTTGTAAATATATTCAATCCTCCTTTGATAGTCATTGGTGGAGAAGCCCTTGAATTCAAAGAATATTTCCTATCGAACATTGTGGAATATGTCAATGAAACTGCATTTGATGAGATGGGAAAGCAAGTATCTATAGTAAACGATTCTATCGGAGAGGATGCCTGGCCTCTTGGAGTTGCTTATTTGATAACTCAAAAGGCACTTGGCGAGGATTTGATCCCTAAGGAGGTGGTGATTTAGGAATAAAAACGGTTTCGTAATTTCAGGAAAAAAGATAATACTTTGAAAGGGGTGTTAATGGTGAAAGGATTTCGTTTCTTTGTAATTTTAGTCTTGTTTTGTGTGTTTCTGACGTCGTTTTCGTTTGCGGTGAGTAAGGTCCTATTCTGGCATGCTTATTCAACTACCAGTGGAGAATACAAGGTATTAACTGAGAAAGTTATACCGGATTTCAATAAACTTCATCCAGATATTCAAGTCGTTCAACAACAGGTCCCTTACGATACTATGTATCAGAAATTGATAGTAGGTGTTAGATCGGGAGTACTTCCTGATGTAGCAAGAATGGATATAATATGGGTACCTCAATTCGCAAATGTAGAAATACTCGTTCCTTTAGATAAAGAATTTGCCACAGATTTCTCGTTTATGCAGAATGATTTTTTCCCGGGGCCGCTTTCAACATGTAAATGGAAAGGTCATTACTACGGGCTTCCTTTGGATACCAATACTCGTGTTCTTCTATGGAATAAGAAAGTCTTTGAAGAAGCTGGTATTCAAGGACCTCCAAAAACTATGGATGAGTTCATCCAGTATATAAAGAAACTCACAGTTCATAAAACAGTCAATGGGAAAAAAGTAGATCGATGGGGTTTCGCTGATGGTGGATTAGGTCCCTGGAATTCCATTCCATGGATAGCATCGATGGGTGGTAGTATCCTTAACGAGGACAATACAAAAGCAGAAGGATATGTTAACTCTTCAGATAGTATAAGAGCCCTTCAAACAGTTGCCGAGCTCTACAGAGGAGGTTATATTGCTCCAACAATTGCTGGGGGTGGTGGATTAGGGACGTTCGAAGGTTATGCAGAAGGTGTT
The DNA here is from genome assembly GCA_003641555.1 of Thermotoga sp. GTDB lineage: Bacteria > Thermotogota > Thermotogae > B3-G13 > B3-G13 > B3-G13. The sequence goes on along the minus strand of QNAT01000238.1, from coordinate 1,107 downwards.
TATGCAATGACGATTGCAGGACCCTGGTCATATCCGATCCTCAAGGGAGAATACCCTGATTTTACTATTGATTATGCCATTTGGCCAACAGGGAAAGGTGGTTCGCGTTCGGTTGTTGGAGGAGAAGATATCGTTATGTTCAACACCACCAAATATCCGAAAGCTGCATGGGAATTCACGAAATACATGCTTTCTAAAAAAGTACAGATAGAATTTGCTCAGGTCGGTCAGATGTCTGCTCTGAATACACTCGCAAATAATCCAGAATATTTCAAAATTCATCCCTTCTTCAAGATCTACTCTGAGCAATTAAAAACAGCAGTTGCTAGAAATCCAGTTCCCGCATGGCAGAAGATCGATAACATACTTGGAAATGCATGGGCTCAGACTGTAGTTGGCGGAACACCTGCTAAAGTTTCCCTGTCTGCTGCGGCTCAACAGATCGAGAAAGCCTTAGAGAGTCAATGATCTCTCTCGCCGGTCCTTTGAGGACCGGCGAGTTTTGGGGTGAAATATCAAGTGACAAGAGTAAAAAGACTTCAATTAATTGGTTTTTTGTTCACGCTACCTGGTCTCATCGCGTATTTATGTTGGACTTTGTATCCTATTTTTTATGCTTTCGTCATTAGTTTTGAGAAATGGAGCTTGAACCCGAGGATGCCGAATACTTTCGTTGGATTTTCGAACTATGCAAAAGCATTCGGCGATTCAGTAGCGATACACGCCTTCATAAATACTTTTCTTTATGCCCTTATTACAGTACCCGGACAGATGTTCTTTGGTCTTCTTATAGCATTGGCTTTGAACAAAAAGATCTTTGCACAAACTACCTTCAGATTACTCTACTATTTCCCTGTAATTACTTCCTGGGTAGTAGTATCCTTTATATTTTCGTACTTATTTGCTGGATATGGCGGTTTAATAAATTACATATTACATACCAACATACACTGGCTTAGTACACCTTCGACTGCTATGATACCAATCTATATACTTGGTATATGGAAAGGTATAGGGTGGTCTATGCTTATATTTCTTGCAGGACTTCAAGGAATACCAATTCAACTCTATGAGGCAGCGAAGTTGGATGGAGCAAATAGATGGAAT
>QNAT01000237.1 GCA_003641555.1 Thermotoga sp. | reverse complement strand
CCTTCGAGGCGATCGTTCGCTTCCGGAACGGTGCGGTGGGGACGCTCGAAGCATCGCGCTTCTGCGCGGGGAGGAAGAACCACATGACCTTCGAAATAAACGGCTCCAAGGGATCGATTGCCTTCAATCTGGAGAAGCTGAACTCGCTACAGGTCTACTTCCGCAAGGAGGCTAATCCACAGCTGCACGGATTCCGAGAGGTGCTTGTGACAGAGAGCGATCACCCATTCTACAGTGTTTGGTGGCCCCATGGTCATATCCTCGGCTGGGAACACGCGCACATCCACGAGATCTACCACTTCCTTGATGCTATCGCGAACGATAAAACTGTTGAGCCCTATGGCGCCACGTTCGAGGACGGGTATAAGGCTGCGGTCATCTGCGATGCCATACTGAAATCGGCAGAGACTCACAGCGAGCAGCGTATATCATATGAGGAATAAAGAATAACGAGACGAGCCAGTACGAACAAGGACCAGGGCATAAGTTCACTTTTGCTCTGTAATCTCGGGGGAAGCACATTTAGTGTGCCCGTACACGAACGGCTGATCCCAGTGAGGTGAAGTTGCGCGGCGTAGACAGGTTGAGACTTAGACGAGGGGGAAGGCACGCTGCTGAGAACAAGACTGCGGTATTTACGAGAGGCTCGACGGCAGATGATCGAGGAGCAGGGCGGATACCGCACGAGTGAGCACAAGAGTTTGGGCTGTGTTACGAGACGGTGCGCGCTTGGGTATGGCAAGTAGACCGGGACAAAAGCCGGAGCAATTCGGGATTGACCGATGAAGAACGAAAAGTGGGAGATCTTGATAGAAACAACGACTTTGCGCTTGAAGAGGCCGGCTCAAGGGCTGCGATTTAGTAGCGCACACCTCCGACTGCCACGATATGCTGGGAGGCTCCACCAGTGAGTACTACAGATGGCGGAGGCGAGGACACCAAGCTGAGCTGGAAGAGGTAAACCAATGCTGAGGTCGGAAACGGTAGCGCGTGATGGAAAGGCAGATCCAGCCCAGGATCTGGTGAAGCGGAGGCAAATGCTTACAAAGAAAGAACTTAAGCGCGTGAAAAAGAAGGTCCTTGCACTTTTGGAAAAGGCCCATATCGCTCTAACCGATAAAGAAAAGGAGAATATTGAGATTACGGATTTAGGGCTTGGTCAAATAGAAAGGATAGGCCTTCAAGTTATTACGTACATCAATACCAATAGATATTGCGCGAAAGAGATGGTGCTTCTGCCGAATCAAACGTGCCCAGAGCATAAACATCCAGATCATGATGGTCAGAGGGGGAAAGAAGAAACTTTCAGATGTAAGTATGGGAAGGTTTACCTTTTCGTTGAAGGTGAGGAGAATGAAAGGCACGTTGATCCCCCAGATAAAGAGTACTTTACAGTCTTTCATGAGATAGTCCTAACCCCAGGTGAACAGTACACAATTCCTCCCAACACACTTCACTGGTTCAAAGCCGGGGAGGAAGGAGCTGTCATTTCAGAGTTTTCGTCGCACAGCGAAGACGCTACAGATATTTTTACTGACCCAAGAGTAGTGAGAACTTCAGCAGTAAAAAGCGAAGGATGAGATGTATTATGCACTAAAGGATAAGTAATTGATTTAAAATTTTATAGAGGAGGTAAGTATGGATTTTTTCAAGTTCGCAAGAATACGTTATGAAGGACCGGAATCTATGAATCCGTTTGCGTTTAAATATTATGATCCTGACGAGCGTATAGAAGGTAAGACGTTGTCGGAATGGCTGAGATTTGCCGTAGCGTTCTGGCACACTTTGAACTACGACGGCTCTGATCCTTTCGGAGTTGGTACGATGGTAAGGCCTTGGTCAAGAACATCGCATCCAATGGATCTTGCGTTGGCAAAGGTCGATGCCCTCTTTGAACTCTGTGAGAAATTGAACGTTGAATATTTCTGCTTTCACGATAGAGACGTCGCACCTGAGGGGGCTACACTAAGGGAAACAAATAAAAACTTGGATATTGTTGTCAGACATATTAAGGATCATTTAAAAACCAGCAGCGTCAAAGTCTTATGGGTTACGGCTAACATGTTTTCTAACCCAAGGTATGTTCATGGGGCAGCTACTTCACCAAATTCTGAAGTTTTCGCATATGCAGCTGCCCAGGTTAAAAAGGCTCTTGAAATCGCTAAAGAAGTTGAAGCGCAGAACTATGTTTTTTGGGGAGGTCGTGAGGGGTACGAGACCTTGTTGAACACTGACATGCAATTCGAACTTGAAAACATGGCTAGGTTTTTGCATATGGCCGTTGACTACGCCAAAGAGATAGGATTCAATGGGCAGCTCCTTGTGGAGCCTAAGGCAAAGGAACCAACAAAACACCAGTATGATTTTGATGCTGCAAATACCATAGCTTTCCTGCAAAAATATGAGCTCACGGATTATTTTAAATTGAATATTGAAGCAAACCATGCAACCCTCGCAGGTCATACATTCCAACATGAGCTAAGATACGCGCGCATCAATGGAATGTTGGGGAGCATAGATGCAAATCAAGGTGATCCTTTGCTTGGTTGGGATGTTGACCGGTTTCCTACCAATATCTATGAAGCAACCCTTGCTATGTATGAAGTTATCAAAAATGGTGGGCTAAGTAAAGGTGGGCTTAATTTTGATGCGAAGGTAAGGAGAGGTTCCTTTATGCCGGAAGATCTCTTTATATCTCATATTGCCGGGATGGATACCTTTGCCGCAGGGTGGAAATTGGCCTACAAAATAATACAAGATAAAGCACTCGACGAAGCTATCGCCCACAGATATTCCAGCTATACCGAGGGTATTGGAAAAGGAATCGTTTCCGGGAGTGAAAACTTCAAAACTTTAGAAGAATATATTATAGATAGAAAAGAGCTTGCTAACGTCTCTGGAGAACAGGAAAGACTGGAAGCATTGATAAATCAGTACATACTTAACTATGCGAGTTGAGGGCTGCTTTTCAAAAGGCATTTTCTCCTTTTATGGGTAAATTATGAATGAGAACTATCTTATCGGCCTTGATATCGGCACAGGTGGAGCAAAGGGGCTTCTCGTCGCCTCCAATGGGAAGGTGATTGCAACGGCCACGGCTTCCTACCCCCTCCTCACTCCTCAGCCCGGTTGGGCTGAGCAGAATCCAGAGGACTGGTGGGAAGCCACAGTGAAGGTTCTTAAGGAGCTTATGCAGAAGGGCAAGGGACATCCTGTCGGGCTTGGTCTTACCGGTCAAATGCACGGTGCAGTCTTCCTCGATCGAGACGGGCAAGTGCTTAGACCGGCAATCCTGTGGAACGATGCCCGGACCGGGGCCGAGTGCCGGGAGATTGAGGAACGTGTGGGGAGTGAGCGACTGCGCGAGATTACTGGGAACCCCGCTCTTGCGGGATTTCAGGCTCCGAAGATCCTTTGGCTGCGGAACCACGAGCCGGAGAACTACTCCCAAGTGCGGCATGTGCTTCTCCCCAAGGACTATGTACGATTCAAGCTTACGGGAAAGTTTGCCACCGATGCGTCGGATGCTGCCGGCACTTTGCTTCTTGACCTCGAGGAGCGGAATTGGTCTGAAGAGATCCTCTCCGCGCTGAACATCCCGTATACTTGGCT
>QNAT01000236.1 GCA_003641555.1 Thermotoga sp. | reverse complement strand
GTATTGTTGCCTCATATAAAGATCTATACAAAAATTTTAGAATGGAGGTAGCAGGATAAAATGAGATCAAATGAAATTCTGGAACTGTACAGAGAAGGAAAGTTTATGAGTTTGTCATTGAAAGAGAGAAGGCAATGTTAGATAAGGCTAACAAATGTTCAATTTTAACCGCTGGATCAGGGTATTTTAAATCGGTGTTGACACCATGTTATAATAGGGATACTGACCAGTCGGTATGTAATTAAGAGGATGATTATATGGTAGAGAAGAGAGATACAAAGGAAAAAATCTTGAGAGCTGCACTGGAGATGTTCACTGAGTCATCCTACAGCACTGTAACGATAGATGATATAGCTAAGAGAGCAGGAGTATCAAAAGGAGGGGTCTTTCATTATTTTGACTCCAAATTGCAGCTCGCAAAGAAGGCATTGGTATTGGGAGTGAAAATGTTATGGGCGAAAAATATCGATGAGCAACTTGATGGATGCAAAACTCCAGCAGAAAAAGTCTGGGTGATCATCGATAACTCACTATCCGGAATCATCGAACAAAGTAAATTGATGAGATTCATAAATGATATGTATACATATTGTAAGGATGAAAGCGGAACTATGGAATCAATAAAGAACATCTGGGAAGAACATATTAAAATAGTAAAAACTACTCTAAGTGAAGTTGGTGTTTCTAACCCGGGACTGAAATCTCGTATTCTCTGTGCCTGTATAGATGGTCTTATATACCAGATATTAACCTTTCAGGAATTGAAGATAAATTTAGATTCCTTAAAGAAAGAAATATACGATTTATTTGTAAAATAGGGAGTAATCGATGTGATCGAACTCAAAGATGCTACCAGGATCTATAAGCTTGGTAAAAAAGAAATCGTTGGATTAAAAGGGATAGATCTCGTGGTTAAGAAAGGAGAATTTGTAGTTGTTGTAGGTCCATCCGGATCGGGCAAAAGTACCTTGTTAAACCTCATTGGTGGGATGGATACACCGACAAAAGGAGTGGTAATTGTAGATGGTGAATCACTCTTGGGTTTGAATGATAAGCAACTCACTAACTTCAGGAGATATAAAGTAGGTTTTGTCTTCCAATTCTTCAATCTCATATCTTCTCTTACCGCCCTGGAAAATATTGAACTTCCGCTTAAACTCAGAGGAATAAATGGAAATAAGATGAGAAGAGAAGCAATTCGATATCTCGATATGGTAGGTATTTCTGACCTGAAGGACAGATTTCCATCTGAACTATCTGGGGGAGAGAGGCAGAGGGTTGCAATAGCAAGAGCCCTTGCAAAAGAAGCTAAAGTATTGCTTGTAGATGAACCCACAGGAAACCTCGATACGAAGAGTGGCAAAGAAGTGAGAGGAGAGATAAACGGTATAGAATTAGGTAATAGAGTAGAGAATTACTCGATTCTGGAGGGAGGAGATATCAAAAGTGATAACGATATTGTCGTTGAGCATCACTACGCCGAAAAACACAAGATCAAGCCAGGGCAAAGGATCGACATATATATCAACGGAAAAGTCAAAAGGTTTAGAGTTAGCGGAATCTGCTTTTCGCCAGACCATATGATCATATTTTCTCCCGAAGGTGGTCTCGTAAGGGATTTTGGAGTATTCTATTGTCATAGGAAGGCTATAACAAAATCTGTAAATACCTTCTACATCAAAGTATCAGATGAGAATAAGATCGATGAATGTGCATCAGCACTCAAAGCACTCTTTAAGAACAAAGGAATCAACGCGGTAGTTCAACCGAAAGATAAGATCTTCTCTCGTGTAGCCGTGAGAGAAGATATGAAAGGGATGAACTCAATGGCTGACTTCATCACCCCTCTTATACTGGTTATATCTTCTTTCATACTTTTTATAGTGTTATCAAGACTCGTTGACAGGGAGCGACGTGAGATAGGAACTCTGAGGGCGATGGGATATTCGAAATGGAATATATTCTCTCATTATTTAGCGATTTCCGGTATAGTATCGATATCAGGTCTCGCTTTATCCATTCCTCTTGGTTTCACTATATCGATGCTTATGATGAAAGGATGGGCTGTTCATATATATGGAATCCCTGGTAAATTTCTTCCATATGAATTGCCAGATATGACTTATGTTGGTTATTCAGCGATATTCGTTGTTGCCTTTTCAATACTTGGTGCCTTCTTCCCTTCGTATCGAGCGGCATCTCTAACACCAGCGGAAGCGATGAGACCGTATATTGGATACAAAAGAGGTGGCAAAGGGACGATGGGCAGGTTTCCTGAATCACCTTTGAGTAAACTCGTTTTAAGAGATATATTCGGTCATAAGATGAGGAGTATCAGTACAATAGTGGCGACTGCATTACTACTCAGCGTTGGATTGGTGATGGCTTTATGCATTGGTAGTTTCAACAAGGCGATCGAGCAGTGGTTTGATAAGAGAGAGTTGTGGGATATAAAAGTCAATTTCAACAGACCGCAGACAGGCATAATTGCCTTAAACGAATTGAGAAAGATACCCGGTGTTGAAAGAGTTGAACCATATACGGGGGGAGCTGCTGAGATATATTATAAAGATAAGAGCACTATAATACAAATAGGTGTTTTGAATAAAAACACCAGGATGCACAGTTTTTCGCTTGCGAAAGGCAGCAATTCAAATAGCCTGATCATTTCAGAAGATGTTGCTAACAGGGTAGGTATTGCCGTTGGTGATAGGGTCGCTTTGAACGTTCTCTTTGGGCCATCATTCAAGATAAAAGTCTCAGGAATAATGCAAGAATTGGTTGCTTCTCAGGGTTACATACTTAAGAACCTTCCCTTCTGTATGGGCGCATTACTCAAAGTAAAAAATGGAAAGGTGGAGGATGTAGAAAAATCAGTTAGGAGGCTGTCATTTATCAAATCCAGTGTGAGAAAAGAAGAATTGAAAGATGGATGGCTTGGACTTATGCACATGTACATGGCAGTGGTCTACTCGATGGATATCGTAATGGTAATACTGATCTTAATAGTCATAGGGGTATTTGGATTCATCACTGCGACCGAACATGAATGGGAGTTTGTTATCTTAAAGGCAATGGGGTATTCTAATCGTAAGATCATTCTGAACAGCCTTTTAGACATTTTACCGCTCTCTGTTATCGGTGTTATTTTCGGTATACCGCTGTGTCTGCGGCTCACTGTGCTTTTCACCGCAACATTTAAGAACATGATGGCTATACCAGGTAATTTCACTTTTTTCCTACCCGATGTGATAATCGTCAGGTCCATACTGATGATCGGGTTTTCCTTACTTACCGTATTCTTCGTTACACGTTCATCTCTAAAGCGAAACGTTGCTGAACGACTGAGAAGAGTGTTCGAGACTATGTAAAGAACAATGTTAGAGGGTAGATGAGTGAATGGGCATTCAATCTAACATCAATTAAAGCCCGATGGAACGAAGTTCCATAGCTATAAAGATTATTCGTGATAATTCCTGACTTCTGAATAATAACAATATTAAATCACATGGCAAGGGCTAAAACTACAAACATAGCAAAGAGGATTTGATAAGATATTCCTATCTCGATTTCAAATATGGATGTAGGAAATGGCAAGGGCTTTATAAATTTGGCTAT
>QNAT01000235.1 GCA_003641555.1 Thermotoga sp. | reverse complement strand
TTTTGCCATGTAACCGTTAAGACATTCTTCATGAAAGATAGCTGGTATCCCCGGTCGAGTATTCTCTTTCAGAAATTTCTGGATCTCATTAGCCAAATGGGCATTATCTTTTGGTGGTAAACCACTAGCACTCAAACGGGTTATCTCTCCTATACCGTTTCCAATAAGCTCTTTCATCTTATCTACAGATAATCTGCCATTTTCAAAGAGCTCGTAGACCCAAACTGAACCGAGTTGTGCTATCTTCTCATCTATGGGCATCTCAGACAGCAATTCCTCAATTTTACCTTCGTATAAATTTTCTTTCATATCAAAACCTCCTTTATCTCTATATTTTATCCTTTTAGAGCACCAGCCATCATTCCTTGTATCATCTTCTCCTGGGTGATCCCGTAGAGCATAATCAGTGGAAGTAATGATATAACTATTCCTGCAAGCATTTCAGGGACATTCATGCTGAACATTCCATGGGCATTCCATAGAGCGAGCGGAAGTGTTCTACTTTTAGGAGAAGAAAGAAGCACAAGAGCGTAAACAAATTCATTCCAGTAGTGGACCATATCATATATACCGACAGCAATTAAGGTTGGACGACTAATTGGAAGTATAATACGCCAATATATTTGAAATGCTGACGCACCATCTATTACAGCAGCTTCTTCAAAACCTTTGGGTATGGTTTCCATAGCGCTAAAGAGAATAAAAACAGTTACTGGAAGACTTGAGGCTACATATGGCCCTATTAATCCCCATAGGGTATCGTAAAGACCGATATATCGAGTGATTATGTACACAGGTATAAGAGTTATATATATGGGGACAGTCATTCCACTTATAAATAAGATAAGGAATCCTTTCCCAATCTTCGCTTTGAATCTAGCAATAGCAAATGAAGCCATACTCCCTATGAATAGGACAATAACTAGAGATATTAACGTAACTATTATGCTATTAAGTAAACCTCTTAACAAACCACCTTTTATAGCATCTGTGTAATTAGTAAGGTATAATTTAGATGGTGGAGACCAGGGTGATGTTGTTAGGAATTCCCATTGAGTTTTCATGCTGTTTTGGATAAGAAATATCAAGGGATATAGTGAGAAAATCAACCATATAACCGCGCTAATATATAATATAATTTTTAATTGAATGCTATACTTCATACTCTCTACCTCTCCTGTACAATTTCAGAGTTACCAAAGTTAGAGATAAAGAGAGTACAAACATAAATACAGCTATTGTGCTCCCGTATCCAGTTTTGAAAAATCTAAATGCTTGTTTATACATCAACAAAGCCATGACTTCGGTAGAATGAGTAGGCCCCCCATCAGTCATAACATATATCAAAGCAAAATATTGGAGAGAACCAATAAGGGCAAGAATCGTTGATGTTCTTATTGCATTGGTGAGAAGTGGAAGAGTTACCTTAAAAAAGGTTTGTGAGTGCGTAGCTCCATCAATTCTTGCTGCTTCAAAAAGTTCTTTAGGAATACCAGAAAGAGCCGCTGCAAATATAATCATATAAAAAGGAATGTATTCCCAGCATATTACTACAAACACTGACCATATTGCAGTTTTCGGATCACCAAGCCACCCATGTGTGAGATTCCCTAAACCTATAAAATTAAGTACGGCATTTATTAAACCAAAATTTGGATCATAAATATATTCCCAGAGTAACCCTATTCCCACGGCTGAAAGCATCATGGGAAGAAAATATAACAATTTGATCAATTTCATACCCTTTAATTTGGTTGAAACAAGGACACCCAACAGCAAACCTATGGGAATTTGAATTAATATCGATATAACTACTAACAGAAAATTGTTTTCAGCTGCTTTCCAGAATATCGTGTCCTTGAATAAAGATACCCAGTTAGATAATCCTGCTGGTATCATAGGAGATGAGAAAAAGCCATTCCATTTAAAAAAACTGTAGAACAAGGACATTGGGATCGGTAATATGAAATAGAATAAATATACGACTATAGCTGGTAGCGAAAATATAAGAGTTTTGAAATTTCTATGCTTCCACAAGCTTATTTCCTCCTGATATTTTTACACTGCGGGGTACTTTGTACCCCGCAGTGTAAATTACTATTTGCTGTAATATTTGTCGAATGCTTTTTGCTGCTGCTCAGAGGCTTGTTCGGGTGTTATCTGCAATCCAAAAAGAGCTTGTACAACATTTTTGTGAACTTCCCCCAATTCTGGCGGCAGGAATTGATCGTACCAGAGTTGAACATGTTTGGCCCCCATAAACAAATTCAATTCTTCGCTAACTACAGGATCTGTTACAAATGTTTCTACCCCCTTAAATGGGATTAGATTCCCTCCTGCAACAGCCTCTTGAAGTGCTATTGCATCAGTAAAGTAGTTTCTTAAGAATAACATCGCAGCTCTTTTATCTTTTGCAGCATTTGTGATACAAAGATAATCTTGCCCCGGACTTCCAACAAGGTCATCTGGATCGCCTTTACCATTTTCGACCATAGGAAAATTGAAAATTCCTATATCATCAATGACCTGGGGAGCTTCCCGTTTAATTGCACCATACAACCATGAACCCATGAGTATCATGGCAGATTTTCCTGTGTAGAATAAAGCTCTAGACTGTCCCGTATCGTAATCTAAACCATTGAAACCTTTTTCAAACGCCCCCATTTTTACGAGTTCTTGAAGCATTTTACCTGCTTGTATATAAGGATCACTTACAAAAGAATATCCCTTTTCATGATTTAAGACTTTTTGTACAAATTCATATCCAGCAATCCTATCGGCCAGATACATGTAGTAAAAAGAACCGGGCCATTTTGTTCTATTAGCTAAAGCAATTGGTATTATGCCATTCTTCTTTAATTTAGAGCAAACATCTAAGAAATCTGACCAGGTTTTCGGTATTTGAATGTTATGCTTTTTAAAGATACTCTTTCTATACCAGAAGAAAGCACCTGTTACCGATTCAGCAGGAATACCATAGATATGACCATTGAAGGTTACAGGATCAAAAGCAGATGACATGAATTTTGCTTTTAACCAGGCATTTAATTTGTCAAGAGGATATACTTTACCTGCATCTATATACGTTTTCAAAACTCCACCACCCCAACTTTGAAATATATCAGGTGGTGTACCTGCTCCCATAGCGATCTTTAGCTTTGTTTTGAAGGGATCATTTTGAATGTGAACAACATTTATTTGCATTCCCGGATTCCATTTTTCAAAACGTACCGCTGCCTCATCAATTACAGGTTTCATAGTACCAGTTGTCCATACATCCCATACGGTAATTACCGATGCCAACATTACAGATGAACTGACAAGTCCCACTATCAACATTATTACTAAAAATCTTCGCATTTCTTCAAACCTCCTTTAAGATATTTTATGTTAACCATCGAGACCGATAATCTTAAATTTTTCCCTCTTCACCCACCTCCTTTTTCGTTTACACCCAATTCCTATGTTATTTGCGATCATTGCTGCTCGAACATATATTCGTTCAAATCAGCCTCCAACATCTCTTGCCTCCCTGAGGAATTTCGAATATGCTCATGTTCCAGAGCATATCGTTCAAGATCTCTGAAATTCATCTTTCCATTAACGATTTTAAAACCT
>QNAT01000234.1 GCA_003641555.1 Thermotoga sp. | reverse complement strand
TCTTCTCTTTCTTTTAGTTTTATCGCCCATGAAGCAACCCTGACACTTTCAAATTCACTACCGCAGAGAGGACAGGTCATCTTCTTGAGCCAAAAGTCCTTTTTCCCAACCATTATTGCCTCCTTCGAACATGGCATCTACAAATTCATCCGCATTGAAAGGCTTTAGATCATCCACCCCTTCACCTATTCCTATGAATTTTACAGGAATAGCAAATTCTCTTTTTATACTCAGGATCGTTCCCCCTTTGGCAGTACCATCCAATTTTGTTACGATCAGTCCATTTACTCCAACGGCTTCCTTAAATATGTGTGCCTGCTTTATAGAATTTTGACCTGTGGTCGCATCCAGGACTAAAAGAACTTCTTCCGGGGAAGAGGGTTTTACCTTCTTTATAACACGTGATATCTTCTTCAATTCTTCTATGAGATTGTGTTTTGTGTGCAACCTTCCAGCGGTGTCTATTATAGCAACATTGATATCTCTCGCTATAGCAGCTTTTACAGTATCATAAGCAACTGCTCCAGCATCTGCCCCTGTCTTGTGAGCTATGACCTCAGCTCCCACTTTCTTTCCCCATGCCTGCAATTGCTCTATTGCTGCTGCTCTAAAGGTATCTGCCGCTCCCAGAAGAACACTTTTTCCTTCCTCTATATATCTTTTGGCGAGTTTTGCGGCAGCCGTTGTTTTTCCCACACCATTGACACCAACAACAAGAATTACATAAGGCTTCGAATATGTAATATTATCTTTATTTTCTTCTCTCAGATCTTCTTTCATTATTTCCTTTAATACTTCCAGAGGGGACAAATCCCTTTGTATCTTTAACCTTTTTCTTAATTCATTTGTCAATTCTTCTGCTATATCTGCGCTGACATCGCCCAATATCAACAATTCTTCTATCTCTTCTACATCTTCGTTCGATATCCTGCTTCTTTTCAATACATCGCGTATTTTCAAAAACATCCCTTTGCGAGAGCGTTTCAATGAATCGCTTAATTTTCCCAATATTGTTTTCACTTTCCTGCCTCCGATTCCATAATTTTCAGATCATCCTGAGTGGCGACTACTATGAGAGAGTCTGATTGGGAGATAACAGTATCTGCGGTAGGAAATATTATATCTTCTCCTCTTTTCACGAGTACCACGTTCACACCGTATTTTTTGTTCAACATCAATTCGTTCAAACTTTTGTTTATGAATCCGGGTAAAACCTTTAATTTATATATACTGTATTCTTTTGCGAGAGGTACTTGTTCGATCATGTAAGGAAGTTCCAGCTGCCTGGCGAGTCTAATAGCTGTGTCTCTTTCCGGGTAAATGACAGTATCTACTCCTATTCGTTCAAGGACCTTTCCATGAAGTGGATTTTGAGCTTTTGATATAACCTTCTTGGTACCCAATTCCTTCAACAAAAGTGAGATCAAGATACTTGCCTGGATATCTGTGCCGACACTCACTATACCGACATCGAAGTTACCAACGCCTAAACTTTTTAAAACATCTTGAACCGTAGCATCTGCTTGAACCACATGTTTTAAGCTATTAGCACTTTCCTGAACTTTTTCTTCATCTTCATCTATTGCCAGGACTTCGTATCCATCTTTTTCAAGAGTATTGGCTACATTGAACCCAAAGTTTCCCAATCCTACTATAACGAATTGCAGCATTTGTATACCACCCCTTTGATTCCAAATCACCTTATATTTTAACATGATTATACTGCGAAAACTAAATTTCTGTTCCTGCAAGGATATGTTTGAATCTCTGGTGCAAATGAATATCACAGCTTTCCGTAGTGAAACCATATCATATATAGCTATTCTTTTACAAAAATATCAGCCAATTGGCTGTGTAGGTATCATAGTGGGTGAGCAGATTTCCACGATTCTAAAGAACTTCGAGTGTAGGGGTCGAAAAAGAGACACTCCTCACATTTTGGCATTAGATACATTTCATCCCCAATCGCTCTTTTTTTGTTACCATGCTCCATAACTCTCAACTCACCAATATCTGTATCTACGTGGAGCAAGAATAGGTTCGGATTAAGGGGTTCTATCATCGTGATCTTCCCTAAAATCCCTGATTCAATAATATCAAAACTATGTGGACGTATTCCCACTAAGATCTTACCTTCGGGTGATTTGAATCTTGCTTTGTCATAGCCGATTTTTATAGGACCGATGTGTACATCGTTTCCATCGAAAGTTGCTTCGATGATATTCATACCGTACCTGGACAAAAAGTCAAAGACGAACTCATTCTTTGGATGGTGAAAGATGTGAGAAGGAGTACCTATTTGTTCTATTCTTCCATCTTTCAATACGATCATCTGTTCACCCAGGGCGAATCCATCTTCTACAGAACTGAATACTGTGAGAACTGTTATATTCAATCGTCTTATATATCGTTTTAGATCGGTACGAAATTTAATATGTATTTGCATATCGAGCTGGCTTAGTGGTTCATCGAGCAGCAAAATCCTGGCCTCACGTATGGTACCACGTGCAAGGGCAGTTAATTGTTTATGACCCTCTGAGAGTTCATGGGGTTTTTCAGGTAGGTGCTTTTTTAAATTACCGTTGATCTCCTCTGCTTTTCTCTCAACTTTTATATTTATCTCGTTCGATGGTATATTTAAAATGCTAAGTGGAAATGCGATGTTTCGTCTCGCATTCATCTGGGGATATAGGGCATAGTTTTGAAAAACCATGGCCATTTTTCTCCTATCAGGAGGAAGAGATGTTATATCCTCATCATCCAGGAAAATCTTACCTGTTTCAGGTCGAATTAAGCCTGCAATGGTCTTTAGAAGAACAGTTTTACCAGAACCCGAAGGGCCAACCACAGTTGTAGTGCTGCCAGGGTCTACAGAAAAGGAAATATCATGAAGGATGGGCTTCCCACCCAACTTTACACTTATTCCATCCAGGCGTAATCTTCCCATTTTCTCACCTCAAATATATTATATACCAATCTTATGTCTTCCGACACTCCATACCTATAAATATCTGTCAATACCTGTCTGCGTGCGGTTCGCCCGCACAGGCAAGACTGACAGCGCATCTATAAGCACAAGCAGTCGTCCTCCTTTTGTAGGATTTATTACTACGGATATTGCACAATAGATTGTGCAACTCTCCTGCACTTTTTAGTTTTATCGGATTAGATAACTTCCAAATGTTATCTTTTAGCCATTTAAAACTTTTATTAGTAGCTAATTTATGTGGTTTACTGCCCCGTTCAAATCGGCATTCCACACTTTGTTTAATATTTTATCTTTAAATAGACCTCTTGCCACTCGCTTTGATCTCAAAGCATTAGTGTTCTTTGAGGTTTGCACATTACAAACATTTTCAGTTATGCAGGATGCCTTTGACGTATAGGATTCATTTACTTTTATAACTTCTATTCCATTGTCTCTACATTTCTCCGCTATGTAGTTTAACAATGGTTGTGTCAAGTATTTTCTGTAACCCAAAATCCCAGTTAGAAAACAAAAAGATTCTATTCTTGAACCAGAGCTCAAGATATAAAAAGGGCATCCTCATATATGGAGATGCCCCAAAAGGAAATTTCCCTATCTTATGTACTCATTCACTCTTTCTCCCACTGTGGCTCACATCGTGGTGGAAC
>QNAT01000233.1 GCA_003641555.1 Thermotoga sp. | reverse complement strand
TATACGTGCTTCGGCAAGGTCTTTTTTAATTTCGCCTGCCTCGTTGGGTATCAAGCCGAGGTTGCTCCATGCTCGCGAATGAAGTGTATTGATAAAGAGTATTAACAACCCTTTATTACTCATGTTCTTCATAAGATTCCTTGCCTCTTCTTCGTCTACCACCTTTTTCTCCTCAGCCATATTCGACCTCCTCTGCCTACGATACTCTAATTATATATATAATTATATCATAAGAGTGGTTTATGTCCACTTAAAGTAGCGTAATCCTGTTCCTATTCCTACCACACCGTATATCAGCATGACCAGGACACCCAGCCATATGGGTTGACTCGACATGCCAACACTACCTATGATATACCTCAATCCTCCTGCTGCATATGTCAAGGGTAAGACCTTTGATAGCATCTGGAGCCCCTTCGGCATGAATTCTATCGGGAAGTAGATACCGGATAAAAACAACATCGTATTGACGAGAATACCCGATATGAGATTTGCCGATTTTGCATCTTTTGAAAAACTTGCTATGAGTATACCAAAACACATCATAGAGGCAGAACATAACGTTATATATCCGAAGAAGGCGAGATTGGGGACAAATGGAATGGTGTGGAATAGTCCCTGTGCTATGAGTAATATCACTAACGCCTGAATATTTGCCAATATCAGTCTCATAAAGATATTTGCAGATATGAATATCATCTTATTAAATGGTTTGGTGAAGAATTGCTTCATTATACCCTGATCCTTCAATCTCATCAGATGACCAGAAATGGTATATACGCCTGACATCATGATGGACATGGCGATGATGCCAGGAAAGAGGAAATCTATATATCGAGATTCTTTCTTCGAAAATTGAAGTTTTTCCTGACGCACGTTGACAAAGCGAGGTTTATTTATAATAGTATAATTTGCCTCTCTTATTGCCCCCTCAAGAGACCCCCTTACCTGCTGAGTGTTAGATATATCAGTAGGATTGTAATAGAACAACACCTTCCCTTTATCTTTCCATATCACAACACCCTGAATATCCCCTCTTTGTAACTCCTTCAATGCTGCTTTCTCCTCTGATACCTCTTGTACGACAAGATTCTTCTCCAAACGCAATGCATTGATAAAAGGTATGAACTCTTTCGAACCCATATCTTCCCTTATTATGCAGACCTTCAAACTGCTGTTTTCATTCTGTACACCTATAACTGCCCCCATTATTACCATTATCAAAATGGGAAAGAAAAGAGTATAGAGCATGACATGCTTATCTCTGAACAAGATCCTGGATTCCAATTTAAAGAATTCCTTGAATTGCCTCATCTTTTCACCCACCTGAAATATTTAGCAGAGATGATGGTAAAACCCAGTGTCCATATCGCCAGCCACAAAACATCTTGCCAGATCGGGATCTCCATGCTGTAAACACCGAGAGTCCTTCTCAGGCCATCGGCAAAATACGTTGTGGGAATCACTCGAGATAGTGTGGTCAAGAACTTACCTGACATAGGAAAGAATAGCGTCCCAAAGAACATCATTGGCCACATCAAAATGTTCCCAACAGCACTTCCTCCTTCTCTCGTTTTACCTATAGCAGCAGCAAAAAAACCAAGAGAAAACATACACAATATTCCTGAGAATAATATGAGAAAGAACTGCAAGAGGTTCGGTGTTACTCGTACATCGAAGATGAATATTCCAACGATGAATAAAACCACCAATTGGATGAGAGATATCAAGATCGCACTCATTCCCTTAGAAAGAAGATATTTACCTTTCGTCAAAGGTGTCACGAACATCCTCTTCAAAATCTCTTTTTCTACCAGTTTCGTTACATCTTCCGCTATACCGAACATCGTTGTGGTCATGATCGCCATGACTACGACACCTGGTAATAGATAACTAACGTAATCGAACTCTTCTTTGGCTTCAACTGGTAGCTCAGAAAGTGTTATCGGCATCTCCTCTTTAGTGTATAGATTTGTGGACTTCAATATCTCCTCATTTGCCCTATCCGTTACCTTCTTAACCAGATCAACGACTACTTGAGCTGTTTGTGCATTCGATCTATCATATTTGACAACGATATTGGCAGGATTCATCTTGACCTTGAAGAATTTGATGAATTCACCTGATATTATGGCATTTATCCTCTTAGAAAAACCCTTTGGTATCTCTATTACTGCCTTGATCTTGTCCCTTTCCAACAAGGTATCTGCATCTTTTTCGTCCTTCACATCAACGATGTTCAACATATGTGGGACATCTTTTTGCCCGCTGTTCGCATCAAACATTTCGAATCCTTCTACGAACTTTTTGGATACACTTGTCCTGTCCATATCCACGATCGCAACCTTCACACTGAAATTACCGTTATTCATCGAACCGAAGATGAATCCGAATAAGATCATCATCCCTACAGGAAATATGATAGACCAGAACAACGATTCCTTTTCGCGGAAGAGTAATTTTAACTCGATGAGCATAAGAGAGATCACAGACTTCATTGTTAATCCCTCAACTCTCTACCCGTGAGTTCTAAGAAGACATCCTCGAGGTTCGTTTGCCTTATCCTCAGATCTCTGAGGTTGGTATCGTATTTCTTCGCTACATCTAAAATCCATCTCATCTTATCGACGATGTTTTTCGTGTAAACTCTAACTACCGTGTCCTTCATAACGCATTCTCCTTTTTGCTTCAACATCTCCAGAAAATCCGTTGATAATCCTTCTCTGGAAAATTCTATCACTTCTTCTCTCCCGATGGATTTGATCAGTTCTAATGCCGTGCCCCTTGCAATTATCTTACCGTGATCCATTATCGCTATCCTATCTGCCAGTCTTTCCGCCTCTTCCATATAATGGGTGGTGAGAAATATCGTTTTTCTACTTTCTTTTAAATTCTTTATAGTATCCCATAGATTTCTCCTCGCCTGAGGATCAAGGCCTGTTGTAGGTTCATCGAGAAAGACGATCTCCGGGTCATTTACGAGTGCAAGGCCTACTGCGAGACGCTGTTTCTGTCCCCCAGATAGTTTGTTGACATACGTATTCCTTTTCTCTTTTAACGATATGATATCCAATATTTCTTCCGTAGATAATGAATTCTTGAAGAACGAGCGAAACAGATCGATTATCTCCACAACCTTAACGTTGTTTATGAAGTTCGTATCCTGCAGGAGTACTCCGATCTTCTCTTTTATTTTCCGCGAATTGTTTTCGATATTCATTTCCAATATCTCAACTTCTCCTGTATCCTTATCCCTGATTCCTTCCAGAATTTCCATAGTCGTTGTCTTCCCGGCTCCATTTGGACCGAGCAAGGAGAAAACTTCTCCTCTGTGAATGACGAAATCTACTCCATCCACTGCCTTTACTTTCCCATAGTATTTTTTCAGTCCCTTTACATTAACAACAACGCCATTATTCATCTCTTTCCTCCTCAAATCCGCTGAATTGCTATTATGCTATCATATTCATAAGCCATGAATCAAAGCAAATGGACACGAAGGTTGAGCATAAATGAGTGAATGGGTAATGTTAGAGGTCGGATTAAAAAGTAAGAGATCTGTAGGGACTGGTCTTTAGACCTGTCAATTTTGCTGTAGGGACAGGTTTTTAAACCTATCCGATGGAACGAAGTTCCATAATATCAT
>QNAT01000232.1 GCA_003641555.1 Thermotoga sp. | reverse complement strand
TTGATCAACAAAGACAGTGTATCCCATTGGGGGTTTTGACTTTAAGTTGGCATTACGAAATTTGCTTTAAGGAATTGGAGGAAACATGCGTTAAGAAAATGATACTGTCTGAGCGAAGCGAGTCCACCCATTTTTAATATTTTTTGCGAAGAATTTTAGCAAATTTCGTACTGGCCTTGATCTTTTCTTTGGTTCGTTTCTTTTGTATCAAGACAAAAGAAATGAACATGAATAAAGGTATTTGAAAACAGAACATTAAGATACGATCGTTTCAAAAAAATCGTAGGGACGAGTCTTCATAGTACTTGTCCGATGAGATGGAATCCCATAACATATTTCATATCATCTTTTTCTTCCATTTTCCAAGTGAAACAACGATAAGTGCTAACAGTAATGCCAGTATGTTACTTATTATCATGGCATAAAAAACCCCATTAATTCCATAAATATCAGCCATCCAAATTACAAGAGGGACTCTCACCCCCCACAATCGCGTTACGTTCACAAAGGTAGATTGAAGAGTATGTCCACTCCCTTGAAGAGCTGCCAATAACACCTGCGTAGAGGAGAAGAAGGGGATGGAGAAGGAAACGAGTTTGAAAAATGTTCTTCCAACTTTTATGACACCAGGGTCTGATATGAAGAGGTGGGTGAGTCCTCCACCGAATAAGAAGGTGAAGACACACATTACGGATACCGTAATAAATGTAAACCAAAATCCTGTCCATAACCCTTGCACTGCCTTCTTAATCCTTCCTGCCCCCAGTGCCTGCCCAACGACAGTAGCAGTTGCTCTTGATACTCCCATACCAAACATCGTGATCAAAGAGGTTATTCGATTTCCAACACCATAAGCACTGATCACCACCGGGCCAAAACGAGTTATGATACCCATTATTATCACAAAACCCAATGCAGTTATTCCCTGACCAAAAGAAGCAGGAAAACCTATTTTCAAGATTTTCATGATCATTTTTTTATCTGGCTTGAACGATGACAATCTTATCCTGAATCCGATCTTCCCGGTGAATAGAACATACATAGCATATATCGAAACTATTCCTCTTGAGATTACGGTTGCGAGAGCTGCTCCTAAGACACCCAACTTAGGAAATCCTATCCCGAAGATCATGAGTGGATCGAGCACGACATTTATGATAACTGATACGAGGGTGAATTTCATACCTATAAGTGTATTTCCCCATCCCTGGAATATACCACCTACTATCATCATTGCAAACAAAAGAGGAGTGCCAAGGAAAATCGTGATCATATATTCATTTGCGTATACGAGAACCTTTCCCTTAACACCTAACAGAGATAATATCGAATATGAAAATATACTGCCACAGATGCCGATGAGTAACCCGAAAACAGCACTGACGAGCAGAGTTTGAGCTGCAGCATTCTCGGCATCTTTTATCTTTCCGCTACCCGTGTATTGAGATACAAGTGCAATTCCTGCGATAGAAAAACCGGACGTCAAAGATAAAACAGTGAATACAATAGGCCATGAGACAGTAGGAGCAGATAACTCAATCGCGCCGAGTTTACCAAGCCAGAAGGCATCCACTATGTTGTAAACAGTTTGAAGGAGATTGGCTGCGATCACAGGCCAGCTGAGCTTTATCATCACCCGGATGAGAGGCTCATTCAATACATCGACTTTATTTTCGCTCATATATTGCCTAACTCCTTATAGTAGTCAATGCGTGGCGTATGATCTCTGCAGCATCCATCTTCACTTTGCTTTCCCTTACCACAGTGTTAACTGCCTGCCATGCATTACCACGAGGATATCCCAATGCTACCAAACCTTCTATGGCATCTGCTATTTCTGAAGGCAATGAATTACTCACTTCCCTTCCAGTTGAAGGTACGATACTTATAGAAGCGATCTTATCCTTTAACTCCAAAATCATCCTTTCTGCCGTTTTCCTTCCTATTCCCTGTACAGTCGATAAAAGCCTTACATCTCCTTGAATTATAGCATTTACAAGATTTTCAACGGATAGAGAAGATAAAACACTCAATGCCATTTTTGGTCCTATTTTAGAAACGGATATCAACATGTCGAATGCTTCTCTTTTTGCTCGGGTCATGAATCCATAAAGAATGGGGATTTCATCGTTTACAGTATAACTCACATATATCTTTACCTCATCTCCTATCTGTCCCACTTCTTCATTCAATGGCACCGTTATCCTGTAGCCAATTCCGTTTACATCAATTATCAAAACGTTATTTTGTCGGGATACTAACTGTCCTATTAAATATTCATACATAACTTACCCCTTCTCAGATACTGTATTGTATATAAGATACTTTCTCGCCTCGCCAACCGTATACAGAGAACCACTTATCACGATCATATCTCTCTCGTAATCTTCTAACATAGATAGTGCCCTATCCACAGCATTGGGAACTTCATGAACGATTTCGTAATCTTTTTTGAAACTATATAAAACATCGCCAAGAGTTTCTGGTTCTGCGGCTCGATAATATTTGGGAGCAGTTAGCACGATTTTCGATGCCATATCAGAAAAATATTTCAGCATACCGGTGATATCTTTATCTCGAAGGATTCCTACAACCATTATTACCCGCCTGGATGGAAAAATGGCCTTTATTGTATGATACAATTCTCTAACACCTGGCAAATTATGAGCTCCATCAGCAATAACGAGAGGCTCTTTCATAAGGCATTCCATCCTACCTTCCCATTTAACCTTTGTCAGCGCTTTTCTTATGATAGATTCCTTGAACGGAGAGGATACCTCCCCGGATACGATTTCCATCGCGGCGATAGCAATGGATGTATTGAAAAACTGATATGCTCCGTTGAGTGAAATGTGAATATCTTTTATCTCCTGGTTGATACCATGATAATCGAATAGATTCTCATTAAATACCATCTTTGTGATATTGAAATCGAAATCCCTTTTATACAAAACCAGTTTGGAAGAAAAAAATTTTGCCCTTTTTTCTATTACCTCAAGTCTATCTTTGTGTATTTCACCGCACACTACAGGGCACCCCTGTTTTATTATACCTGCTTTCTGTTCGGCTATCTCAGGTAGAGTATTTCCAAGTATGTTGGAGTGATCCCAATCTATATTTGTTATTATGGAAACCAGCGGATCTTTTACAACATTAGTCGCATCGTAAAGCCCACCTAATCCCACTTCTATAACGGCTAATTCACAATTATTTTTTCTAAACAGTTCGAACGCCATAGCAGTTATTACCTCGAAAAAAGATGGCTTATGAGTTTCCCCTTCTTTATCCATATCTTCTATTAGAGGTATCAATCTTTCATATTCTTCTACAACTTCTCCTGGAGATATCAATTTGTCATTTATCCTTATTCTTTCCCTGAATGTTATCAGGTGGGGAGAAAAAAATGAGCCCACTTTCTTACCTTCATCCATCAGAATCTGAGATAATATCTTCGTGACAGACCCTTTTCCATTCGTTCCTGCTATATGTATCACCTTGAGTCTATCTTGAGGATTACCGAGTTTATCGAGGAGTTCTTCTATTCTTTCCAAACCCAGTTTTACCTTACCATAAGGTCGTGAATAAAGATACTTTACAACCTGTTCGTATGTCACTTTGCTTTTCTCATCTCCCTAAAATTACAAAATAAACCCTTTTTGC
>QNAT01000231.1 GCA_003641555.1 Thermotoga sp. | reverse complement strand
AGTCATAACAAAAGAAAAACTTTCTGGAAAGAGATTAAAAGTTATTTTATCTCTAATATATTTGAATTCGAAAGGTATCTTATAGGGCAATGAGATTTGCATTTTATTTAGCGTTTGCTCATATTCGTCATTCTAAGAGATACATAATCTTACCATTACTGGCTATAACTATTGGAGTTATAGGATTGTTGGTTGCCCTTGCGGTGATAAATGGCTTCGATACCGAACTCACACGGAATATCGTCGGATACAATCCTCACATCCTTTTAAGGGGAACAGTCCTCCCTTCTGAATTAGAAAGGATAAAAAGTATTAAAGGAATAAACGCTGTAGAACGAATGCGTCTTGGAGAAGGCATCCTTTTATTCGATGGCAATTATTCCGTTGTCCAGATTCAGGGTATAAAGGCAAATTCTGAATTGTTGAATTTAGAGAGTAAGATGATCGATGGGACTTTTTCTGTTTCTTCCACCTCGAACATACTCATAGGTTCTGAGTTAAGTTCTGATCTGGGTATAAGAGCAGGTGATAGCGTAACACTCGTTGTCCCAACGATATTTTCGACCTCTTTACTCTTCATCAATCCAATGAATGCAGTAAAACGAATTCCATTGAAAGTAAAAGGGGTATTCAGAACAGGTATGTATGATTACGACAGCAGGTGGGTAGTAGTGAACAGAGAATTGTATATCGGTAGTGAAGACCTGTACGGCATAACGTTAAAACACCCAGGGAAAGCGAATGGTTATAAGAAAAAAATAGAAAAAATGCTGCCATTCCTGAATGCATATACCTGGCTCGATCTGAACATCAGCTTCATGAAGGCGATCAAGATAGATGAAATCATAAGCCTTATACTTATAGTCTTCATCATGCTGATCTCGGGCTTTGGTATATCCAATTCACTCTTGCAAATGGTATTTTCTCGAAGGCGCCAGATAGGAATAATGATGGCTCTTGGTGCATCTAGAAACAAAATAAGGGGCATTTTCTTAATAGAAGGGTTGATGGTAGGAATAATCGGAAATATCCTTGGATTGGGTATCGGCATATTCATCACTTATATACTATCGATATTCCCCATTCGACTCCCTTCAGATATATTCTATGTTACCACTTTGCCCATAAATCTTCATTATTCTCACATATTTATGACGTGTGGATTCTCCTTGCTGATAGCTTTGTTCTCATCTATTTTCCCAGCACGTAGAGCGGCAGCATTCGATCCAATAGACGTGATCAGATATGAGTGAGATCATGATTTCCTTAAAGGATGTGAAGAAATTCTATGGAGAGGTTAAGGCAGTGGATGGGGTCAACCTCGATGTTAAAAAAGGTTCATTTCTCACAGTATTAGGCCCATCTGGCAGTGGCAAATCCACGCTTTTGTATCTCATAGGAGGATTAACACGTCCTGTTTCCGGTGACATCGTGGTGGATAATGAAAACATTTCCAACTATACGGAGAGAGAACTCAACATTTATAGGAATAAAAAGATCGGTTTTATCTTCCAAATGTATTATTTGATACCAGAATTGGATGTCCTTGATAACGTTCTCCTGCCTTTGAGAATAGCATATAGCAGGATCACCGATAGAGAGATCGACACAGCAATTCGTTTACTAAAAAGGTTAAGAATGGGAGAAAAGGTAAGATGCTTACCTTTCACATTGTCTGGAGGAGAACAGCAAAGAGTAGCAATAGCAAGGGCACTGATCACGAAACCATCTGTTATCCTGGCAGATGAACCAACAGGAAACCTCGATAGGGAAAATGGTGAACATATTTATGCATTATTGAAAGAATTAAATGAAAATTTGGATATCACAACCATTCTTGTAACACATGATGAACATATCACAGGTCTTTTTCCTAACATAATTCATATGATCGATGGGAAGATATTTAATCATAGATAGGGAGCAAAATACCTCTTGCTCCCTATCTGCACCTAATTCAATGCTTCAAATCTTATGCTTCTGATGCTTTCTTCTCGAAGAAAGACACGATCAGAACTATTATACCGAAAATCAGGTCGTTCCAGAGATTCCCGGTTTTTCCCATGTGGATGAACGATGCGATGATCATCCATATTCCACTTATTCCTATAATCCAACCTTGCCATTTGTTGCCTGCGGGGAGCATCATGAATCCCAATACTGCAAATATAATCCCCACGATCAAATCGTTTGCCAAACTTGCGCCATAACTTCCCGTAATACCCGGGATAAATGCCGCTATGATCAACCAGATGGCCAATATTAAAGTTACCCAACCTTTCCAACTCATCTTCATTTTGCACCTCCTTTACCTTAAATTCACCTATACACCATGTTATGTAGCAAACTTTGTGCCAAAAATATGTGCTTCTGAATAGCAGGTCACCACACACTTCTTTTGAATACTTTTGGAATTACTGCGAAGAAAATCTTCGCAGTAATTCCAAAATCTGCTCGCTTGATCGTATCCTTCTGCGGTGTAACCATTACCCTGGGTAGACTACCCACCGCTTACAGAAGTGTGAGCTTCCTGCTTCACAGAGAGGCGACTAATCAAGCAAAGCAACCCCATCGGTGCTCTCTCCACAGACGTGAGCTCAGGCAATTCCTGCCCTACCGCCCGTAAGATGGGCGAGACCAACAACTATATTATATCCCAAATCCAATCACAGCCAGCTCCATTCATCTTCACCCTGCAGAGAATGGAAACTTCTGAGGGAAGGGTTAAAAAAAGAAGGGTAAGAGTTATCTACCCTTCTTTATCAGATGCTTTGAAACCTTTAGATGCAATACTTCATATTATACTACAATTGCGTGTAATTTCATAACATCTGCCTTATTTTTCTCCATATTTCATCCATTCGCACCTTAGTAACTTCGAAAGGACCAGTAGTATCCACTACCCAATCTGCTATTCTAAAGAATGCTTTCCGTGACATCTGCAGGCTCAATCTTTTCTTGACCTCATCGGTTGCCAATCCATCACGCTGTTGTACTCGCTTTACTTCAATTTCTTCGTCTGCATCAGCCACTATAACAAAATCAACCAGTTCTATCAGTCCTATTTCTACCAACAATACTCCTTCTATAACAACCACCTCTATTTTCATTTCGTTTAATCTATTCAATATATCGACAACAACTCTCTTCATCTTAGGATGCATTACAGCATTTAATTTCTTCACTTTGCTTTCATTTGCGAAAACTATCTTTCCTAACTTCTGTCTATCTATCTTCTTACCATCCCATACCTCTTTACCGAAGGTCGAGATCACCTTATCGATGATTTCATTATCTGTGGACAGGAGCATATGACCAACTTTATCCAGATCTATTACTACAACCCCTTTTTCTTTGAAAAAATTTGAGATAGTAGATTTACCAGATGCCATTCTACCTGTAATTCCTATTACGAGCATGTGGATTACCTCCATTTCATCAACATTATTTTATCACGATCATGGAGTATTTTTTGACTTTTTCAGTGTTATAATTTTTTACAAAAGCATCAGGGATAGTTTTGCTATCCAATCTATTGGAGTCATAGAATGAGAAAGTAAGGTTTGGAACTACGATGAAATTGAACCAACTTGCAGCATCATATATTATGAGGTTAATACAGAAATTTGGTCCCCATAGAGTACAGGTTTTGGGAAAAACTTATGTGATTTCTAAAAAAGTATTCAACCCGAAGTT
>QNAT01000230.1 GCA_003641555.1 Thermotoga sp. | reverse complement strand
CCTTTACGAATGCCTCTAAACCTATGTTGCGAATGAAATCATGAACTAAGAGCAGACCCCCGAATGGAGTGACTTCCATTTTTGCCCTCTTCAGGTGTATAATCTTCATGAGAAAAACCTCCTGTTTATTAGGTATATTATACATGAAACCAGGAGGTTCTTTTTTATAACGAGTAATTCCCCTCATATATCTCCTTTCACCCAATGGGTGAAAGATATGACGTCGTAAGACGTGTGGTAAACAAAGGGAAGTTACACTATATTTCCATCTCTATCTGGGATTTAGGGTGACATTTTACATTCATTGACATATGTAATAATGATATAATGATTGAATTCGAAAAGAGAAAAACGAGGCGGTGGAAAATGAAAACAAAAAGACAACTTGTCATAGTTGAATCACCAACGAAGGCAAGGTCTATTAGTAAATATCTTGGAAAGGACTTTGAAGTTATGGCATGCCGGGGTCACATCAGGGATCTTCCCAAGAGCAAATTCGGGGTGGATATAGAACATGATTTTAAGCCAGATTTTGAGGTTATAAAGGGAAAAAACAAGATAATCCATGCTTTGAAAGAAGCAGTAAAGGATAAAGATAGGGTGTATATCGCGTCCGATCCGGATAGAGAAGGTGAGGCTATAGCCTGGCACGTTGCTGATGTGTTAGGTATACCTGCAGATGATGATGTACGTGTTACCTTCAATGAGATCACCGAAAGGGCTGTAAAGGAAGCGATAAAATTTCCAGGAGCCATAGATAGAAAAAAAGTCGATGCACAGTTCGCAAGAAGGATACTTGATAGGATCGTAGGCTACAAAGTAAGTCCTTTACTCTGGCGGACTATTCAACGTGGATTGAGTGCTGGGAGAGTTCAATCCGTTGCCCTAAGACTTATATGTGATAGAGAAAGGGAAATAGGAGATTTCGTTTCTCAAGAATTTTGGGAATTCATAGGTATCGTTTCTCCAGAAAAGATAGAGGCAGAGTTGGTAAAATACAATGATATGCTTGTTGATAAGCATTATATTGCTACGAGCAGTTCTCAGGCCACCATGGTTAAGAATACACTCATGCATTCAGAGTTCAGGATAACGTCGATAAAATCTGTGAAGAAACGCATCTCACCTCCTAATCCTTACATAACGAGTACACTTCAGCAGGATGCTGCTACAAAATTGAATTTCAATCCAACTAAGACGATGCGAATAGCCCAGCAGCTCTACGAAGGTGTGGAGAGCTCAGATGGTGGAAGTATCGCTCTTATAACGTATATGAGGACTGATTCCGTTAGGATATCTGAACAAGCGAGCAACAAAGCTAAGGATTTCATAACAAGAACTTACGGAAAAGAATATTCTTCAATTCCCAGGAAAAAAAGTAAGAAATCAGCATTCGTTCAAGATGCTCATGAAGCCATAAGACCTACATATATAGATAAGACACCAGATAGAGTTAAGGCATTTTTGACAGGAGACCAATTGAAGTTATACACATTGATATGGAACAGGTTCATTGCCTCACGGATGGCATCCGGGATCAACTTGATAGCGACTGTAGCGATAGATTCGATCGATGGCAAACACCGTTTCATTATTCGAGCAAAACGAGAGGAATTTGATGGTTTTAGAAAAGTATGGCAGATAAAGGTACCGAAGAAAGAAAAACAGTTAAAGGAAATCCCTTCGACATTTGAAGTCGGTAGAAAGATCGAATTTGAGGATATAAAAACCCTGCAAAAGTTCACACAACCGCCGTCGAGATATACTGTGGCATCACTGATCAAAAAACTCGAGGTGGATGGCCTTGGCAGGCCGAGTACTTACGCCACTATATTTAACACTCTGAAAACACGAGGTTATATAAGTCAAAATGTCAGGCAGCTGAGGCCTACTGTATTGGGGATTGTGGTAAACGAGTTCCTCATTCGTAAATTTCCTAAATTGATACGTGTTAAATTCACTTCTGAAATGGAATCTGAATTGGATGGTATAGAAAAAGGGAATATATCTCATACAGCGGTGTTGAAGAAATTCTACCATGAATTCGATAGAGTTTTCTCAAATGTGGAAAGGAGCATTACTACGGGGACCTTAGAAAGGATAGGGATTCAAACCGATTATCTCTGTCCTGAATGTGGGACACCGATGATACTAAGATATGGGAGATATGGTTCTTATCTTCATTGTGATAAGTGCGAGAAGAACGTGAACGTTTCGCCAACGTTAACTCCCGGTATAAAAGATAAACATATATTGATAAAAGATATCATGATGAGTTCAAATGAAGAAATAGAAGAAAAGATAGGTAGGAAATGCCCAAAATGTGGCGGAGATCTGGTAATCAGGAAGGGGAAATATGGTAAATTCATCGGGTGTTCTAATTATCCGAAATGTAATTATACTGAAAGATATCAAGACAAAATTGGGGTTCGTTGCCCGAAAGAAGGTTGCGATGGGGAGATAGTGAGGAGACAGTCAAAAAAGGGTAAAGTGTATTACATATGTACGAATAACCCGAAATCGTGTGATTTCATAAGTTGGGATAAGCCAACCAATGAAAGATGTCCTGTATGTGGAGATGTATTGTACGAGAAAAAAGGTAAACTGTACTGCAAAACCTGTAAGAAGTGGTTTAAGAGGGAACAAAAATGATCTACGCTATTGGGGACATACATGGTTGTTCCAATGCTCTGAATAAACTGATAGATAAACTGCCATTTCAAAAAGCGGACACATTGATTTTCTTAGGCGATTATATCGATAGAGGGGCGAATTCAAAAGAAGTTGTTAACGCGATATTATCTTTAAAAAAGCGTCATAAAAATATTATCACACTTCGTGGAAACCATGAGGAAATGCTTCTCGAATTCTGGCATGGGAAACTCGATTTTTCTATATGGGCATATAATGGAGCATTAGCTACTTTCCGAAGCTATGATGTTAGAAAAGTAGAAGAAATAGATAGTGCTCATCTCGATTTTTTCCAACAAACGAGATATTATTACGAGACAGAGGATTACATATTCGTTCACGCAGGTTTGGCCCCGGGAATACCTCTCGAAAAACAGAGTCGGGGAAGTATGCTGTGGATAAGAGAAGAATTTATATACTCGGATTGTAATTTTGGAAAGATCGTTGTCTTTGGACATACGCCTTTACAAAGCCCACTGGTTATGCCCAACAAAATAGGGATAGATACCGGTTGCGTTTACGGTGGGGAATTAACCTCTGTTGCTCTACCAGAGATGAAATTCTTTTCGGTGAAATGCTATGCATGAAAAACCCTGGGATTTTAACAAAGATTATGATCTCTGGATAAAAATACACCCGGAAGAAGTTCACTTTTTGATGTACATTGTGGAATCTTTCGATAATCTTGCTAACGTGCGCCACGTGGATCCTAAAACAAAATTGTTGAAGATCATCGTTCCTGGAGGCAATATGGAAGATATGCTGAAGATCGTAGAAAATCTAAAAACGTATGTATCGATAGAATTAGTAAAAATTGACGAAGATCCTCTCGAAAAGGAGTAAAATGTATACTTTTATTTGATTATTGGGAAGAATACCCCATCTGCTTGCAACGGGGAGCATTCACACCTACGGAATAAGTATATGTAAAATCTTAATCAACCAGTACGAACGAAAAGGAAGTCTGCTTTCTTCGAAGTTATGGTGAATTTTTCAAGAGCGGATGGGATGAGG
>QNAT01000229.1 GCA_003641555.1 Thermotoga sp. | reverse complement strand
TGGCAAATATGCCTTTGAAAGGCTTATATCCGATCCCGACTTTTCGTATAAGAAGATCTTTGGCCTGCATGCACTGAAATGGATAAAATGATGTTATAATATACATCAAATAGCATAGAAGGGGAGAAAAAATGAGTGTTGAGACTGTGAGAATTTTGCATTTTTCGGATCTGCTATTAGACGATCCAGGGCATGATATTGCAGTGGATGTGAGACTCGTTGGAAAGCTCAGAGAAGAAAGGCTAAATATACTTGAGAAAATATCTGAACTCGCTAAGAAAGAAAAGATAGATTGTATCGTATCAAATGGAAATTTCATATACGATGAGTGTATCAGATCAGATACGATAGACAGGACAAAAGAAATTCTGGCAGAATGCAAGTGTCCTGTATACTTCGCAGCAGGGAAAAAAGATCCGCTTCATAACCTCTCTTATTACAAGATATCTGATTTTCCTCCTAACTGCCATATCTTTTCATCTGAGAAATTAGAGGTCATAGACCTTTTTCCAGATGTTCATTTATACGGTATGTCTATCTCCGAAGGCGAGAGTAGAATTACTCTGAACAAGGAAGAAATCAAGAAAGAAGAATTGAACCTCCTGATCTTACAAGATGGAATGCGAATAGATGATGATTCTGATTTCGATTGTGTTCTTGTACCATCGAACGAAAAGAAAGATTCCAGAAAAAAAGTGTCTCATTCTTTACCTCTTTTGCCTCTGAGACCCGGAGGAATTTCTGGAATAACCCTTTCAGAATGCGGAAAGGATAGTCTATCCTCAAAACGCATAAAAGTCTCGGACATTGAGATAAAAGAAGTAGAAGTCGTTTTAAAGGAAACCTATAATATGGACGATTTAGAAAAGGAAATATCATCTGTTATAGGTAAGAAAAGCAAGAGAACGATATTGAAGTTGAAGATAAGGGGAGCTATATCTCCGGATCTTTCTCCCGATTGGCAGGAAGTAAAAAAAGAATTAACACAGCAATTTTACTCCGTTTCTCTGGAAGTAGATGTCGTTCCTCACTACGATCTCAGGGATATATTGAAATCCGATGATCTTTGTGGGAAATACATAAGAGAAGTGACAAAAAAAGATGACTTAGAAGTAATCGCATCTTCCAAAGGTGAGATGAGAGATGCCCTATATATGGGACTAAACCTCTTGATGGGAAGGCCGATAAGATGAAGTTATTAGAATCTGGAATAAAAGGATTTGGAAAACTGGTGAATCGGAAGTTCAATTTTGGTAAGAATTTCACTTTGATCTATGGGAAAAATGAAGCAGGAAAAACCACGTTATGGAAGTTCCTTCTCTATTGTCTCTTCGGATACGATAAGAGCGAAGTACATGATTACAAACCATGGAGTAGCCAGGAATACGGGGGATATTGTATCTACGAATTGGAGGATTCGCACAGATACAGGATATCGCGAGATTTTGGGAGAAACGAATACAGTTTTTATGATTTAAGCAAGGAGATCGATATGTCCAACGACGTCTCGATAAAACAGGGCAATGGTATCCTTGTGGATCAACTGGGCATCGATCTGAAGATGTTTGAGACTTTTACAACCATAGCGGAAATCCAGCCCGAAATAGAAGAAAAATCTAAGGTAAGCGTAAAACTCGGAGAGTTAGTGGAACGAGAAGAAGAAATAGGCAAACTTAAGAAAGCGATAGAGCAAGTTGAAAGCAGGCTTAAAGATATAGGTGCTGATGGTTCTGCCGATAGCCCTATGGGTAACCTGAAGATAAAGATAAGGGAGTTGAAATCAAGATTAGAGAGTCTAAAGGAGAAAGATTATCAGAAGCGTAAACTGATAGAGCAGATATACAAATTGAATAAGAAAATAAATGATATAGACGAAAAGATCAAAACACTCAGATTGGATCTAAAAGCATTGTATGTTCAAGAACATAGAGAGAAATTGGCTGAGATCGAGGATAAACGTAATAGATTGGAAGAAATCAGGGTAAAGTTATCGGAATTGTCCAAATACAAGGATATTCGAACTGACAAAAGGGATGAAATGATGATCATGGTTACTAAGATCAAGGAAATAGAGAAAAGTATTTCTTCAGAGGAAGACTATCTGAAACGCCAGAGACTCGCTGCCATAACGATTGAGAATGAAATGAATGAGATAGAAAAGGCTCTTTCCATGAGTGGAGAAATGAACTTCGAAACTGTGTCCTTGAAAATACAGAACATTCAGCTTCGATACGATATGCTCGAAGAAAAGAAAAAGCATCTTGAAAGTATGAAGAATGAATTTGCCGATTTTGTAGAAGATACCAGAGATAAAATAGAAAAACTGAAAGCATATGAAAGCATATTTGTTGATAAGAATATCAATGTAAGTGAGTTAGAGGAGCTGAAAAAACAAGCAGGGATCGTTGTAGACACTTCTGAAAAGGCAGAACTTGACGACCAGAAGAGGCAATTGAGAAAATACCAGAAAAATATGCGTTCATTGATATGGTGGATTATCGGAGGCATCCTTGTTGGTATTGTTGGTATCACTTTTGGATATTTAGGGAATCCTTACATTTATTTCATCGGTGGAGCAGGAATATTACTCTTTCTATTTTCTCTTATAGAAAGAGTAAAAGCGGGAAAAAATGTAGAGGATTCCAGGAAAATAATAGAACTCCTGGAAAAAATCGTTACAGGTAACGAGGGTAAAAAAGAAGAAGCAAAGCGTAAACTGGTGGCACAGCTGAGCGAAGGAGGATTTGCGAGTGTCGAAGAAGCAAAGATCGCTTACGAAGATTACTTGAGGCTCAAAAAGAGAGATTATGAGAGAGAAACCTCAAAGTATAAAGTGCAGATCGAAGATGCGGAAAGGATGATATCCTCTTATTCAGAAGAATTGATGAAAATGGTGGAGGCATTCGTTAGCCCTGCAGAAAAAAATGACCTGGGGAAGCACGTTAAGGCTCTGATCGATCAGGTTCAACGTTACAGAAAACTACTCCTGGAAAAAGCAAGGACAGAAGATTCCATAGAAAGGACCCAGGAAAGATTAAGGCAATATCAGAACGATAAAGAAAATGCTGATCTGACTTTGAAAAAGTTGTATGAGAAGGTCAAAGTACATTCCATAGAAGAATACGATGAATTGCTCGCACGAAAAGACAAATATATCTCTTTGAGATTTCTGGAAAAGGAATTAACCGATGCTCTTGCGGAGATAGATAGTAAAGAAGAGAAAAAGATGATAAAAGAGGTAGAGGAAAATTCAGCCTTGTTGAATAGAATCGTTGATTCTTCATCTGCAAATATCCAGATAGATCTGAAGAAATATGAGATCGAGAAAGAAAAAGTGATCGATGAGATGAAAAAGCAGCAAGCAGCATTAGACAGCAAAATGGAAGAAGAGACAATTGGAAATGTGAAAATGGAGTTGATGTCAGAAGAGAAGAAACTCAGCGATATGATATCTTATTCTAATTCATTGCTTCATGTTAGAAGGTTCATGAGAGAGTTATATGAGAATGTGAAAAACGATTTTGTCCCAAAACTCAGAAAAGAATTGAAGAAGAGTATTCAAACTATAACGAAAGGAAAATATGAAGATGTAGAAGTGGGAAAGGATCTCAGTGTAACTTTAATGGCGAAAGATAAGAAGATCAGGAGTATAGCGATGAGTAAAGGGACAAGAGAACAGATCAAATTCGCTATTATGCTTTCATTTGGTAAAATATTCTCGCGAAACT
>QNAT01000228.1 GCA_003641555.1 Thermotoga sp. | reverse complement strand
CTTTCGTATTATAATAAATAGCATGTGATGAGTAATAAATGAGATTTTATGGATTCTGTATAGCATCTTGCTTAAGAAAAGGGGGTGAAAGATGGGATATAGGTGAAAGAAAAAGTTAAGAATTCTCGTGAAATTCCAAAACAGAAAGGAGGAGGGAAAGCCAATTTGCTTTGAAGCAAAGTGGCAAAAAAATGAGAAGAGTTTTGTTAATCAGTTTGGTAACGTTGTTGTTGGTTTTAACGGTGAGTAGTGTAGTGGTCGCCAAGCGGAATTATATCGTTGTGGGGACCACAGACAAGATCACTTCTCTGGATCCCGCAAAACAGTATGATTACCTTTCTACCAATGTGCTTCAGAATGTGTTGGTAGGATTGGTGAATTATAAGCCTGGAACAGCAGAGTTAGTCCCCTGGCTTGCAGAAAAATGGGATGTAAGTGCGGATGGCCTGGTCTATACGTTTTATCTGAAAAAAGGTGTAAAGTTTACGGATGGTGCTGACTGTGATGCCAATGCGTTGAAATTCTCCTTCGATAGGGCTATGAAATTAGGAGGAGATCCATCCTTCCTTTTGACGGATATCGTTAAGAAGGTAGATGTTGTTGATAAGTACACGGCGAAGGTAACTCTCAAATATCCGTTCGGAGCATTTGTAGCTGTGGTAGGGTATACGGTTGCGTATCCTGTGAGTCCGAAGATATTCCCGGCTAACGATTTCTATCTCGGGACTCCACCCGCTGATGGTCCATATAAGATAAAACAGTGGATACACGATGTCAGAGTCATTCTGGAGAGAAATGATAGTTACTTCGGTACACCTGCGAAGACGAAGAGAATAGTGTTGAATTTCTATCAGACTGCAAGCACTTTGAGACTCGCGCTGGAAAGTGGAGAAATCGATGTAGCTTACAGAACCTTGAATCCAAGAGATGTGCAAGATCTCGAGAAGAATCCGCACTTTAAGGTTTATAAAGGGCCGAGTCCGTTCATAAGACACATAGTGTTTAATGTTAAAAAGGCTCCTTTTGATAATGCTAAGATCAGAAAGGCAATTGCCCTTGCGGTTGACAGAAGTGCAATAATCAACGATATTCTTGCTGGTCAGGCAGCGCCGCTGTACACTCTGATCCCGATAGGCTGGTGGGGACATAAAGATGTAATGCCAAAGCGTAATGTTGCGGAAGCGGTGAAAATACTCGAAGGCATTGGTTACAGCAAATCTAATCCTCTGAAAATAACTCTGTGGTATACACCAAGTCACTACGGAAGCACAGAGGCAGACATAGCTCAGGTATTGGCATCGAATATAGAGGAAACAGGTGTAGTTAAAGTAAAGATAAAATATGCAGAATGGGCAACGTATATCGATTACTGGGAGCACGGCATCATGGGTATGTTCTTGCTGGGATGGTATCCAGACTACATCGATCCCGATGACTACATGTGGCCATTCCTTGCCTCGAGTGCGAGTCCATCCATGGGTTCATATTACAGCAATCCGAAGGTTGATACATTGTTGAAGCAAGCGAGAAAGATAAGTGATGTAGCAAAGAGGTCAGAACTTTACAAAGAAGTACAGGATATATTAGGAGAAGAAGCACCGTACGTAGACCTGTACGAAGGTATACAAATCTGTGTTACTAAACCAGATATAAAGGGTGTTTTACTTGAACCCACCCAGATATTTAGATATTACTTACTTTACAGGTAAGTTTTGTAGAGCAGTGAACGAATTTTTAATTCCTCCACTTCGTTTAACGAAGTGGAGGGTTTTGTTACCCCTATTTCCTGGAGGTAAGAGATGTCATCGATAAAATATTACGTTATAACCCGTATATTTCTCGCCATACCGATGATGTTAATACTGCTTACGATAGTCTTCATTGTGTTGAGGATCATGCCTGGTGATCCCGTAACTGCGATGCTTGGCCCAAAGGCACCCCCATCTCAGATACAACGTATGAGGACAGAATTGGGTTTAAACGATCCAATACCTATTCAATACGTTAAGTACATCGGTAAACTTCTGGTTGGTAATATGGGAAGATCGACACTCACAGAAAGGCCTGTGTTAACAGAAATATTAGAAAGATTCCCTGCAACTCTGGAATTGACGCTGTATGCTATGGTTGTAGCGGTATTGATAGGTATATTCTGGGGTGCCGAGGCTGCGCGGCGTTATGATAAGATCACAGATATTACTGCTCGAAGTTATGCCATAATCATTTATTCCATACCTGTTTTCTGGTTTGGCATGATGATGCAGCTGATATTCGGTGTGAATCTTCATTGGCTTCCTGTTTCTGGCAGGATATCTCCTATGGTGGAACCAACATCCATAACAAGGCTTTATCTCATAGATAGTCTCATAACAGGAAATTGGGGATCGCTGTGGAATGCATTTAGACACATATTGCTTCCAGGAACGACATTAGGACTTGTTATATCCAGTATATTCGTCAGAATGGTGAGAGGAAACATGCTGCTCACCATGAATATGGACTTCGTGAAGGCAGCAAGGGCAAGAGGAATAAAGGAGAGAATTGTAGTCTACAGACATGCACTCAAAAACGCATTCGTACCAATATTAACGATAATGGGTTTGCAGTTCGCACTCTTGCTTGCAGGAGCGGTCCTCACTGAAACAACGTTCTCCTGGCCAGGTATAGGTTCTTACCTTGTGATGAAAATAAGATATAGGGATTTTGCTGCTATTCAGGGAACTATTGTCTTCATTGCATTTTTCATCATCGTGGTCAGTATATTAATAGATGTGATAAACGCATGGATAGATCCAAGAATAAGATATTGAGGAGATAAGAATAATGGTGGAAAAAACGGTTACGAAGCGATTTTTATCTCATAGAATAGGAACATTTATCGGAGACCTATCCGGATCTGCTACTGGAAAGATGATCATCATCGGAATTATTATGATCCTATTCTTTCTATTTTTAGCTATATTTGCTCCTGTTATATCTCCGTATAGTCCGATTCACAGGGTAGGTAAGGCATTTTTAGCTCCGAATCTCAGATTCTGGTTTGGTACGGATAATCTGGGTAGAGATATGCTCAGCAGAGTAATATATGGAACTCGCATTGCTCTTGCAATCTCATTTTTATCCGTTATCATGGCATCTGTTATAGGCATTCCTCTTGGCTTAATAGCAGGTTATGTGGGGAAATTGTTCGATAGGATAACAACCATGGTAATGGATTCCATTTATGCATTTCCTGGACTCATTCTCGCTATTGCCATTGCCGCCATGCTTGGGCCTGGAGTGATCAACATATCGATAGCCATAACAGTTGTCTATGTCCCCACATATTACAGAGTGGTCAGGAATCAAGTTACATCATTGAAAAACGAATTGTTTGTTGAAGGAGCACGGTCTATAGGAGCTAAAAATAGGACTATCCTTTCCAGATATATATTTCCAAGTACATTTCCTTCCGTAGTGGTAATAATGGCAATGAATCTTGCAGATGCGATAATGACAGAGGCAGGCCTGAGTTTCTTAGGACTTGGTATACCTCCACCAACACCTGATTGGGGATACGATTTGAACAATGGTCAAAGATTTCTTTTACAGAATGATTGGTGGATGGTTTTATTTCCCGGGATCGCTATTATATTGATCGTTTTGGGATTTAGCCTGGTTGGAGAAGGATTAAACGAGTATCTTAATCCCAATATAGGAGAAAGACGCTGATGGATAAGAGTAACAACACT
>QNAT01000227.1 GCA_003641555.1 Thermotoga sp. | reverse complement strand
GTGTTGAATCGCTGAAAGTAGATGCTGCAAACACAATGTTGTTCTTTGACAATGCGGCTACAGATCTCTTTTATCCGAAAAACTTCAAACTGAAACATGCCGCATCGTCGCTTGAAATTGCAGGTCCAAACGGAAGGATAATCGTCGGGACGAAGCGATGGCAAATCAGAGATGTTAAGGTGAATGGTGCGAGTATCACAATCGGTGGCAAGGCAGATCTCAAAGAGATCGAATTAAGTGGTATGAACGTGGTATTTATGGGCTCGTTTGGCCTTGAGACGTTGAAGATCGCTGGAACAGATATAAGATTCGATGCATCGCTTTCGAATGTTAAAAGGCTTCAGGTCAGTGGAGCAAGTGTTAGCGGCATTTTACATCTACGCATCGATAAACCTTGTGATGTGAGTGTATCTTCTGCTGGAGGAAGATTGAATATTCGTATTCCAAAGGGAAAGAGACAGTTGTTGAAGTTCCATGGTGTTTTGGCCAACGTGAATATCGTTGAAGAATAGTGAAAAAATTTAAAAAGGAGGTTTTTGGTATGAACAGATGTTTTGTATTTTTAGCATTATTTAGTGTGTTGATCTACGGGTTCTCTTTTGGTTTTAATTTTGGTGGAGGCGGACCTTTCGTGGGATACATCCCGGGTGATATGATAAAGTTACCGGTGGATTTCGGCCTGAAGTTCGAAAATGGTATAGTGGTATTCGGAGGAGAAGGCGAAGGAGGAATTGGTTGGCACATGGGTGGCATAGGTGGAAGTGGTTCGAAGACTATTACTGACAACTCTGGTAACAAATACACCTTAGGTGCTTCATTTGGTATGGGATATGGTATGAAATGCCTGGATTTTGGTGCCGTTAAAGTAAAAGCTGGTTTGGGATTCGGAGGATTTTCTTACACACTGGGTAGAGTGGTAAACGATGATAATACGGGCATCGATAATTTTAAAAGCGGAAATTCTACAGGAAGACTCGACATGAGTATCGATTATCTCATGATAAGTCCTGTATTAAAAGTTTCTGTAGATGTAATACCGACGATGGGAATTTACGGAGAAGCGATGGGAATGGCAGGATACAGTACAGATGGTTGGCATTATGAAACGGGTTCTAATGTAAGCGGTATCGATCAAGAGAACCACAGGTTCTTGATCAACTACATGCTTTCGGCAGGAGTTGGTTGGGGATTCTGAGGTCACTACTGTTGTCATTTCTCATTTTGCTACTTGCCTTGCTGGCGTTTTCGGAGGCGATAGATGTTGCTCAAAAAGGTGCTTCCCTGCTATCTGAAAGCCGGGAGCACTGGTTCCCACTAATACGTTTGCTGTACTTTTACAATGGATTGACCGAGCTCGAAAAGGCAGTGAATTTAGCCCCTACCGACCTGAACGTGAGACTTATAAGGGTATCCGCTCTCTTCGAGTTCAGGGATATCGACTACATACGTCAGATATGTAAGGAAGACCTCGAATTCCTCATCATATACAACGGTAAGAAGTCGAGAGCTGTCTTCAAAAAGTTCGATAATATCATTTACTACATGCTATGTGTGCTCAGTATCGAAGATAGAGAAATCGATAAGGCGAGACTCTATTTCAAGAAGCTGAGCGAACTCGAGGATGATTCTGGATATATCAAACTCCTGAAGATGAGTTATCCACAGATAGCATTCAAGGCAAACTCAGATGAAAGAGAAAAGTAAAAGATTCTTTTTTCTGGTAGAGCTTGCCTCTCTCGTGCTCTTCCTCATATATATAGTAAAAATAGGATATATGAACATCTGGCTATCTTTTTTATTATCCTTTGGGGTAATTAATCTTTCTGCTCTTTCGTTCGCTACCCTGAATAAATTCTTCGAGATTCCGTTAAAGGGAAAGAGGGTAAAAAGGTTCATATTCCTGATAAATCTTATCGTAAGTGTGGTCTTCGGCGTTTTTTTGATGATCTTTTTGATCAGGCTTCTCATTCTCAAAAGACCTGTCCTTTCGGAAGGTGAGATATTCCCAATAGTTATCGCCCTTTTATCGTCTACCTTCTTGATAACTCTTGCCTATATGATGCTCAAGAATAGGTATCAAAAGCAGGTTTTAAAAGCAGAATATTTGAAAAGAGTGAATCTGGAATCGAAATTGAAGGCGTTTCAATCGAGATTGGACTCCCATTTTCTCTTTAACATCCTGGAAAACATCGCAGAGATACTGAGAACCTCACCCGAGGTTGGTGAGGAGGCCATATTACGCCTTGCCGAACTTTACCGTGAAACTTTAAATGCACCAATGATATGGACGTTAAAGAAAGAAATAAACTTTATAAAAAGATACTTAGAATTGGAGAAGATCAGGTTTTCGAATGAACTGGAATACAGGATAAATATTCCCGAAGATATGGAAGGTATTAAGATTCCCCCTTTACTTATCCAGCCGCTGGTAGAGAATGCGATATCACATGGATTAAGATACTCTAAAGGAGGTGTTATAATGATTGAGGCATCTCGATTTAATGAGTTTGTTGTTATTCAGATTATCAACTCAGGAGCTTTTTCTGGAAAAATTGATTTTGGACACGGATTATCTATTGTCCAGGACAGATCGAGAAGTTACTTTGGAAACGCTGCAAGCATCCACATTTACACGAGAGGAAAAGATACCGTCGCTGAATTGAAATTCAAATACAAGGAGCAAGAAGATGAAGGATGAGTTTACCTGTGGAATTGTGGAAGATGAGCCACTTCCACTGAAAAGGCTGGTAAGGATACTCGAAGGATATGGAGTAGAGATCAGTTTCACGGCAAGTTCATTCGAAACTGCCCAAAAGCTTATAAACACTGAAAAGCCAGATGTATTGTTCCTCGATATAAATTTAGGAGAACAGAATGCCTTTGAGCTACTGAAGGGGATAAAATATGAACCTACCGTGGTCTTCGTGACCGCATATGACGAATATGCGATAAAGGCGTTTGAAGAGAATGCTATCGATTATATCCTAAAGCCTTACTCCAAAGAACGCATAGAAAAGTGTTTGAACAGATTACGAAAGAAAAACACACCTGTGAATTCCGATTTGATCGAGTTATTAGAGAATCTGCGATCTCGAAAAGAGCGAATACGAGCACGAGATGGAGAAGATATTGTATTACTGAACCCGGATGAAATCATATATGCAAAAGCGGAAGAAAAGAGAGTATATATTGTAACGGACTTTGGTAAATTCACCTATGAAAGCAGTCTGAATGATCTCCAAAAATATTACCTACGAACGAATTTTACAGGATACACAAAAACTACATAGTGAGAATATCGGCAGTGCGAAGGATAAAGAGATGGTTTGCTGGGAGTTATATAGCTGAACTTGCCGATGGGACACAACTGAAGATCGCGAGAAGCGTGCAAAGGGATTTCTTGAGTTTGTTCAAGTGAGAAGCATAGCAATCATAATTCCTGTTATTCGCCTACGGCGAAATGGATGGAGTCGTTGAAAACCAATCCCTACGATTTTTTGAAACGATCGTGTCTTAACGTTCTGTTTTCAGATACCCCTTTATGTTCATTTCTTTTGTCTTGATACAAGTCAAAAGAACCAGAGAAAAGATCAAGGCCAGTACAAAATTTGCTAAAATTCTTCGTAAAAAATATTAAAAATGGGTAGACTCGCTTCGCTCAGACAGTATCATTTTCTTAACGCATTTTTCCTCGAATTCCTTAACGCAAATTTCGTAATGCCGACTTAAAGTC
>QNAT01000226.1 GCA_003641555.1 Thermotoga sp. | reverse complement strand
AAGAGGATCGAATATTCCTCCGATAGAACCTTTCCTGAGCGAAGTTAATTATAAAAAGGTTAAAGAGATACTAATACTCGCCAGAGATGCTCACATGAATATGTTGCGTGTTCACGCACATGTTGATAACCCTATTCTTTATGAATTAGCTGATGAAATGGGAATCCTCTTGTGGCAAGATTTTCCACTTCAGTGGCTCTATGATAGATCTGTGTTACCCAGGGCAAAAAAACAGGTAATAGATATGATCACCCTTTTGTTTGCTCATCCATCTGTGGTTACCTGGTCTATGCACAACGAACCTATCTATGTGGTAGATACGAAGACAGAAGATACCTTTTTCAACAAAATACGCCTTTTGTTTTCCAGTTTCATCTGGTCATGGAAC
This sequence comes from Thermotoga sp., assembly GCA_003641555.1. Taxonomy (GTDB): domain Bacteria; phylum Thermotogota; class Thermotogae; order B3-G13; family B3-G13; genus B3-G13. Next base: position 3,347 of record QNAT01000226.1, on the reverse strand, counting down.
AGGGATGTGATGGATAAGAAATTGGCATCGATCGCCGAAAAAGCAGACAATACCAGATTTATAAATCCTTCATCCGGGACATTTGATCTCTTTAGAAAAGGGACCGATGGTCATCTCTATTTCGGATGGTATCCCGTATTCGGTAAGTTAGGTAAACTCGATATGTTTATGAGGATATTTCCTGCGAATATCAGGTTCGTTACAGAATTCGGTGCTCAGTCTTTTCCAAACTACGAAACATCGAAGAAATACCTCCCAGACGACTCTTTCGAAATAGACTGGCAATTCGTAGAAACCCACTATCTTGCCCAACGTGATCTACTGAACAGGTGGGTGAATATAAATGAGTGTGAAGTGCTCAAAGATATGATAGAAAGGACCCAGTCTTATCAAGCAGAGCTGAATAGATATTATGTAGATAGATTGAGGGCTCATAAATATAGACCGTGCGGTGGCTTTCTGAATTTCATGCTGTTCGATTCTCACTTTGCCATAAGCTGGTCTGTTATCGATAACGAACTCATACCCAAATCTTCCTATTTTGCTCTTAAAAATGCCCTTAATCCCGTATATGCCTTTACTTTGGTGAATCCATTAAAACGATATTCGAGAAATTTTGAGTTCTTCATTTACACGGTGAACGATTCATCAAAGGCTTATCCTCGTGTAGGGATCGAAGTAAAAGTGGAAGATGAAAAGAAGAGAATAGTGATGAAAGATGTGTTATACACAGCACTTGAACCAGATTCTCCCGTAAAGTGCATAGGACGTTACTCTTTGAAATTTCGGCAGAGTGGTATTCATACGATATCATTGAGATTAAAATATGCTAATGAAGTTCTGGATAACTGCTATACTGTTAAGATCAGATGAACTCCTGAGGTGATTCACTCAGATGGTGGAGTGGATAAAACCACCCAATCAGAGGATGAACCTTCTTCCCAATTCGTTATGGGATGAGCATCACGCCATTCTTTGGGGATGATAAAATCAGAGCGATCTTTTACTCCTCTGTCCTGATAAGTCTTAAATAGAGAATCGGTCATGATCTGGAACCATGAGATCAAATGCACGCCATTTCTGGTAGTGATCTGGACTGATATATCAAAATCAGGTGAGTATGTAAGACCTTGTTCCTTATCACTTTCGGTAGGGCATGTGTTCGCATAACCGATACTTTCACCAGCCACTACCCCGAGATATAAACCTATATCTTTAAAAGATGCTGTCCTGGGAATATCCTTTCCAATGGGATATTTGCATCTATCTTCACATCCACCGGATCATAATAAAAGGGCGGTCCTTCTTCTGCCAGAGGAGGAATGGCTGGAAAACTGATAACATTGCCATATATGCTGAAGTTTCGCACCATAGGACTTTCGTATGCAAGCACAGTAATAGAAAGGAGCAAGATAAACAAAATCAATAAGATCCCTGATTTTTCAAACACTTAAGAAATTATCCTTATCCTTTTGATCCTTCATATCGAGTGTCGAAAAATGAGACAAGGGTAACTTCACAGGTTTATGCTCCCTGGAGGATTTGTATATGGCGAGAACGAGTTCAACGGCCTTTTTCCCTGCTTCTCCATCTACGTAAGGTTTCTTCTCATCTTTTATTGATTCTATCGCATCTTTGTACAATGCTACGTGCCCAAAGCCATAGACGTTTGGTGGATCTTCGATGTGTTCTTTGAGAATCTTCTCTTTATCATCCGATCCATCAGCAAAACGCCAGGTTAATATCTTGTTAACTGCTATTCCTCCTATGACTACTGTTCCCTTTTCCCCAAATATGGAAAGCGTTTCTTCCAGATTCTTCGGAAATACGTTCACATTACCTTCGATCGTCCCAAAAGATCCATTCGAGAACCGTATCAATGCAGTACCTATATCTTCTCCTTCTACATACGGATGATTCATGTTCGCAGTGTAAGCGAAGACCTCATCTATTCCGTCTCCCATCATCCATCTTAACAGGTCGATGTTATGGATACACTGATTCATCAATGCACCACCATCCATTGCCCATGTGCCGCGCCAGGGGGCCATATTGTAATAACTGTAGTTCCTATTCCACCTTATAACCGCTGCACCGCTGAACAGTCTTCCAAATCTACCATCTTCTAATGCAGCCCTTGTTGTCTGAATCGCTTTGTTAAAACGATTTTGATGAGATACTATCAGTATCTTTTTTGCTCTTTTTGCTTCGGCTATCATTTCATTTGCATCATCTATTGAAAGAGCCATGGGTTTTTCTACTATGACATGTCTACCAGACTTTAAAACGTCTATCGATATCCTCGCATGATAACCACTTTCCGTTGCCACCACCACGAGATCCAGAATCTCTTCATCGAGCATCTTCCTGTAATCTGTATAAACAGTAACTTTAGAGTCAACCATACTTTCATAATCTTTTGCCCTTCTGGAAGCCTTTTCCTCGATTAAATCACATGTAGAAACTAATGCTGCTGTATCCGAGTTTTTCGCTATGCCGTTGACATGATTCTTCGATATTCTTCCACAACCTATAATACCTATTCTTACCTTCTCCATCTATTTTTCCTCTTTCTGCATAGGTATAATACATAGGAATTCAAGGGGTTCTTCTTCGACATTTTTGAATTGATGCAGCTCATTTGGAGGTATGTAAATGAAATCCCCTGGTTTTATCTTTTTTTCACCGCCTTCAGTTTGTACTATGCCTTCTCCTTTGAGGACAAAACTCTCGTGTTCCCAGGGGTGTTTATGCAGGGGAGTAAATCCATTTTTTTCTATTGTAAAATACCGCATTATGAAATTCGGTGCCCCTTCTTTTTCACCTATTAAAACACGTTTCTTCGTAAATCTGATGGTATCTCCATTATGGAGATCTTGCTGTGGTACATCTGAGTAATGTGCTACATATGCCATGTTAGAACACCTCATTTACAAAACCCATTAAAATCAATGGGTTCTGAAAGTTGCCTTTCTTCTACCTATTAAATGTTTAATCTCCATTTCATACTCTTTATTATACAACATGGTTTTATGAAAAGATCAAGGCTTTTGAAGCATTGTGCAAAATGTTAACCCATTATTATGTTCAGCCACAAATTAGCACTAATCATCACGAATCAATTTAGCATTACTCATCCACCAATTTATTTTCATTTCTTTTGTCTTGATACAAAAGAAACGAACCAAAGAAAAAGTCAAAAACTCAACAGGATCAATTTCATTTTACACTATGTGTTCTCATAACCGTAGGGACGGGAGTTTACCTCCTGTCCGATTCGCCAAGGGCGAATGATATTACGGAACTCCGTTCCATCGGATAGGTTTAAAAACCTGTCCCTACGATTT
>QNAT01000225.1 GCA_003641555.1 Thermotoga sp. | reverse complement strand
GTATAGAAGACTTGAATCTCGTATCAATAGAATTGAAAAAAGGCGATTTTATGTATGTGAAGGATGAAATCGCGCGTAATGTCTATTTGATAACTCAAGGAGAGGTTTTACTAAAAGACTCGAAACTGTTTCAGATGAACATAGGAGTCAACGGCATAACCGGTCTATTCGAAGCTATAACCGGGAAAAATTATATCTCAACTGCCATTTGTAATTCAGATGTGACTGCAGCGGTTATCCCAGCGAGCAATATCCTGGAGTACCTCAAAAAAGAAAAGGAGTTTCTTTCTATAGCACTTTCCAATCTCTTTCAACTTTTATCTAAGTTTCGTTTTCTGATGGCAAAATCCCCGGAGGAAGACGAACATTTGCGTTATGAAATGGCGCTTTTCAACGCATTTTTGTACTATGCAAAACGGAGAGATAAGAAAAATTCCTTGAAAGTATTTGATATTTACAGTGCTAGCTTTCCTTCCGGAAACTACTCTGCTGATATGGTAGATTTTATAAACAAAGCCTTCGTATCAGGAGAGATAAGGCCTGCACTGCCAAATATAGAGATAGAGGCTTACCAGAAGGCTGTAAATATATATCTGGTAGACAAAGATCCATTGGAGGCAAGGATATATTTGAAAGCATTTGTAGAAAGCTTTCCTGAATCTAAATGGGTTCCCAACGCTTATATGATGCTTTCGAAAATCGCTAAGGAAAATCAGGATAAATTTGAGCAGATTAAGGCGTTGAAGATGTTGATATATGAATCTCCCTCTTCTGAATTAGCCCCACAAGCACTCTTCGAGGCGGGAACCTCTCTGTATACAGAAGGCAATTATTCTGGCGAGAAGTTGTTAATGCAGTTGATCTTCACCTTCCCTCAAACGTCATATGCAGAACGTGCCAGAAAATTAATAAACATATAGAGGAATTAATATGGCAGTTATACGAATTGGAAAGTTGCCTGAGCTTTACGAAAAATTAGGGAGAGAATATAAAGAAGGGGAAATAATCTATATAGAAGGTGAAAGAGCCACAAGATTCTATGTGATCTACAAGGGTAAAGTTAATATGATAAGGTTCTCACCAGATAAGCAAAGACTTATTAACATCTTGTATGATGGACAAACATTCGGAGAGAATTGTATACTCGATGAAGCAAGATATGAAGAGAGTGCAATAGCTGCAATAGATGGTACGAAGCTCATATCTATACCAAAAAAAGGCATGATAAATCTCATAGAACAAAATCCTTCTTTCGCTGTGGATTTTATACGTTTACTAACATATAAAATATCTGAGGCATTACATTATTTACAAATAAAATGGATACCAGATAGTGTGATAAAAATAGGGGAGATTATTTTAGCCCATTTTGATAAATTTACCGGGACAAAGAAATTGGGAATAGAAGAGATATCTTCCATTTCTGGATTAAAATTGGAAGCGACCAAAACATCTGTGGAAGTATTATGTTCTACAGGATATGTATCTTTGGATGACGATAAGATCACTATCCTGAGCCCCCAAAATCTTCGCTCATATCTTCTTCAACTTGGAAGAAAGTGATTTTTCTTGCGGAGAAAGGTTTGTATCATAGATGGTTATGTAGACGAACCTGCCAATTTAGGTGTACCCCCATATGTTTCTACTTATCCGAGATATATAGCAGGGGCATCTCTCTTGTCCGGGGCAGAAGTTTCTTACATCACTATAGATTCTCTAAGGCGTGAAAGACAATTGGATTTTATAAACACATTTGATATCGTGATCGTGATCAGTGGAATTACAGTTCCAGGCCATTATGTTGGTGGAACACCTATTTCACTTTTTGAAATAAACCGTATTGGTAACGAATGCCCTATTCCCTTGAAGATCCTCTGCGGTCCGATCCATTTTGGCTACACCCTACACGGTGGGACAAAGGCGATATATACAAAGCCTGAAGGTTTTGATCACATACTATCGTATGATCCAGAATATTTTATATACGGGTTGCTTTCTACTGGCAAGGGAAAAGATGTCTTTAGAGATTATACATTTTTGAAGAAAGTAGCAGTAGCAGGAGCTGAAATATTGCCTCAGCATCCCAATTTTCCTTTCGTCATATCTGAGATAGAACTCTCACGAGGATGCGATAGAGGAACTTATTGTTCCTTTTGCACAGAGCCTCTATATGGTGAAATGCAATCGAGACCACCAGAAGACGTTATAGAAGAAATGAAAGCACTATACAAAGTGGGTGGTAAATATTTTCGACTCGGAAGGCAGAGCAATGTATTCGCCTACGGCGCTGAAAAGAAAAATGGAGAGCTCATACCCCAGGTTGAAAGCCTTTCCAACTTACTTCAAGAAATACATGAGGTAATGCCTGATATAAAGACTCTCCATTTCGATAACGCAAATCCCATATCGATATCTCATTATCCTGAAATAAGTCAAAGAATGTTAGAAACCATAGTTAAATATGATACTCCCGCTGACGTTATTTCCTTTGGTATAGAATCCTTCGATAAAAGAGTTATAAAAGAAAACAACATAGGAAAAGATCCGGAAGAGATGATAGAAGCGATAAAAATGGTAAATGAAATAGGGAATAGAAGAATAGATGGTATACCCAAACTTTTACCAGGTGTGAACTTGTTATATGGATTGATCGGGGAAACAGGAGAAACTTATGAGATAAATCTGAATTATCTGAAAAAGATTTTACACATGGGTTTGCTCCTGAGGCGCATAAACATAAGGCGCGTGATATATTTTAAAGATACATTTCTGGGAAGATATATAAGACAGCACAAGTTGTATATCGATAGGAAACTATTCGAACATTACAAGTATAGAATAAGGGAAGAGATCGATAGAAAAATGTTAAAAAAAGTGTTCCCAATTGGTGCAGTCCTTCATGGTGTGATATCCGAATATCATGATGGTAATATAACTTTTGGTAGGCAACTCGCATCTTATCCAATATTGGTTGGTATCCCCATAAAGTTGCCTTTGAGGTGCGAATATAATGTAGTTATAACAGGACATGGAAAACGTTCTGTCAGTGGTATACCCTATCCAATAAGAGTGAATTCTCTGCCCATTAAAGCACTCGCCGCTTTACCTAAAATAGGTATTAAACGAGCGAAGAGGATCACTACCAACCGACCCATAAAGAGTATGAAAGATCTGGAAGATATCTTAGAAGACAAGATCGATCTGAGGATCAGAGATAAACTTTCTTTTCTTTAGAGACGAATGTGAAAGACCTGTTTATCTACATGCGTAATTCACTTATGATTATCATATTATCTTCCTGTAAAAAGTCAAGCTGTTTTTGATCCACCAATTTATGTTCATTTCTTTTGTCTTGATACAAGTCAAACGAACCAAAGAAAAGATCAAGGCTAGTACGAAATTTGCTAAAATTCTTCGTAAAAATATTAAAAATGATAGACTCGCTTCGCTCAGACAGTATCATTTTTTTAACACATTTTTCCTCGAATTCCTTAACGCAAATTTCGTAATGCCAACTTAAAGTCAGGAACAATCCCATCTTGCACTATACTTCAATTAATGTTTTCTCTGTGCCTCTGTGGCTGACTTGACTATTTCTCTTTTATTCATGGTCATTTATTTTGTCATGATACAAAAGAAACTAAGCAAAGAAAAGATCAACGCTAGTACGATATTTGCTAAAATTCTTCGCAAAAAATATTAAAAATGGGTGGACTCGCTTCGCTCAAACAGTATCATTTTCTT
>QNAT01000224.1 GCA_003641555.1 Thermotoga sp. | reverse complement strand
ACACAACAGCATCATGTTCATTTCTTTTGTCTTGATACAAGTCAAACGAACCAAAGAAAAGATCAAGGCCAGTACGAAATTTGGCCCCTTATTTTTTATCTAGAATTTAGGGTATAATTCGAATCACTTTTTAGGATAAACCCTGGACTTGCTACGTCTTTTTTTCAATAATACTATTGGATAAGCGAAGCGAGCACGTAAATTTGCTCTTCTACTGAGAAAAACCACACTGCTGAATATATATTTTCTAACAGGAATATATCTCCTGACCCTCACTCTATGCAACAATGGGATACTGAGAAGTCTCATTATGCCTGTAAAGAGAAAGAACAACTGTATGCCATGTATGTGAAATTGCCCGATATCAAAGGAAAATGTACTTAAATATTTTGCAGCGATCCCACCCGCTATGCCTCCAGCAAAACCTGATAAACCATTTAAGGTAGAATAAACGGCTAGATACGACCCTGAGTTAACACCAGATACCTCAAACGGTAATGTCATAAACGTAAGGTTGAGGGCTGACCATCCTATGCCACTGACTATAGCATCTATCCACAAAAGGTAAACTGTAGAAGGATTGAGGGCAAGCCATATAACGATAACATTGATCCCAACGAGATAGATAGCCCACTCTTGAATACTCTTGTGCCCTACTACATCAGAGATTTTACCCCAGATCTTGTAGAAAGCCATTGCCGTTATACTGGAGGTTATGGCTAAAATACCCATAAAGGAGTAAGATAACTTCAGATACTTTATCATATAAAGTGGGAAAAAGGGAGCAGCGAAGAGGATTATAAAATTCCAGAATGTGCTGAAATACAAGAGTCGCTTGAAGTTCATGTCTTTGAAAGCCGATTTAAAGTCTACGGCTGCCCTCGAAGTGGTAAATGGTGGTTCATACTGTTTATTCAAAAAACGAGCTGCTATCACTGCACCAACTAATCCGATCATTATCACGATCTCGAAGCCGGTGTTCTTCTTGAATATATCGAGCAGCTTCGTTGCTATTAAGGTCATTGCAATCGAAGCTATAGATATGTAAAAATTCCTCGAGCCGAAATAAACACCTCTCTTTTCTTCGGGGACAAGATCCCTCATCCATGATAACCAGCTGTTACCTGCTATAGCTCCTGTTATCTGACTGAATATATAAACTGCGAGAAACGCCCATATATTCTTGAAATTGAACATAAGGAAGAATATAAATATTCCCCAGGAAAGACGGGATACCAAACTATTTATAAGAGTAAATTGCTTCCTTTTTCCTATCCTTCTGACGATAGAGGGAGTTATCAATTGAAACATCTGAGAAAGCAAAGGAATAGACCCTATAACACCTATATAAAACTCATCTGCGCCAAATACCAGAGCGAGACCCGTTAAGAAAACACCCTGGGTTATAACGGTGAATATCGTTGCCGATATTCCTTCGTAGATAGACATCTTCATGCCGCTTCTCACATATTCCCAGTCATCCATAATTATCACTCTCACTTTTGCTTTTACTAAGGAAGAATAATACTACTAATGTGGAGACAAGGTCAACATGCAATCGAAGATCGATGAAGAAGTTTTATGTAGTGTAAGATGGAATTGTCCTGTTGGGGTTTTGACTTTAAGCTGGCATTACGAAATTTGCGTTAAGGAATTCGAGGAAAAATGCGTTAAGAAAATGATACTGTCTGAGCGCAGCGAGTTTATCATTTTTAACATTTTTACGAAGAATTTTAGCAAATTTCGTACTGGCCTTGACTTTTTCTTTGGTTCATTTCTTTTGTATCAAGACAAAAGAAATGAACATAACAGGTGGGGTCAGCCACAGAGTTATTCCGTTAAAAGTCAAAGTGAAAAATGGCTCTATGTCAAATTGTGTTGATGAATGTTAGGAAAAGAGCAACGTTACGGGAGATCACCTGCCCTTCAGTTTGAAATAACTTCAAGTTGCAAAGGATAATCCCTTACAACTGTCTTCAACGATGTTCCTCTTCTCTGCTCTCATTACCCTCTTCCACCTCTGGTTTATCCTCTCGTATGTATATGTCTTTTTTTCCTTCTTGCACAGATATCTCTGAGGTTGATGTATCAGATATAGTTACTAAAAACATAGAAAAATGTTCTTAGCCGTTTATGGGCGGAAAGCCCAATGGACGCACTACAAAGTCCTCTATCCCGTCGGCCTGTCCCGACGAAGACAGGGCAAAAGCGTTCGGGACTACTTTTCTAATAATGTTACCTGAACCATTTACATCGGCATTGATGAGCGTACCATCATTAGCCCGAAACAAACCACGTTTGATCCGTTTGCCAGCATATTCTTCGTGCTTGTCGATTGGTTCAAGATCAAGGAAAGAGCATTTAGACGTGTAGCCTTCTTCAGTAGTAATAACTTTAATGCCAGCAAGTTTGGCTTTGTAACTTAACATATTAACAAAACGCGCGTGAGGAATAGAAACAAAGTTCTGGTTGTTTTGTCGGCCTATATTGATTTCTTGTTTCCAGTTCTTATTTTTACCGATAACCAGAGTACCTATCCCTTCATCCACCAGATGGTTGATTATTTGACGGCTGGCATTGTGTAAATAGTGGTTAACCTTTCGATTACGTTTATTGCTGAGTTTCGTTATCCGTTTTGAAGTTTTACGGTTGCCCTCAAGTTGACTTTGGAGTTCTGCCTTGCACTTATTATAGAATTGGTTGCTTGATTTAAGCGGACGCCCGTTAGCAATTAGAGGCTGAAAACCTGGTTTGTTTGATGTTAGCGCAACCAAATTATTTAATCCGATATCTATGCCAGCAACAAAGTTATCATCCAAATTGGGGGTTCGGTTCAATTTCAACGGAATAAACAACTTCAACAACATAGTGACCGTTACGAGGCACAATGCGAACCTGGTCAACATTTTGTTGTTCAGTTTCAACAGTAATATCCAGGCCAGAAGGTTTGATTAAGCCTTTTGCAATCGCCTTTTTGCTGATAGCCTGATTATTATAAACTAACAAGTTTCGGCCTTTTTGTTTATCTTTGTACCCGAGGAGACAAGGACACCCTAAAAACTTTTCGGGTTGCTGATTCCATTCACGTATGGCAGCGAAAAATGCACACCAACTCTGGTCGAGTTGTTTCAAAACTGATTGGGAAACTTTACGGGGTAAGGCCTTGTAAGCATCGCTATCTTTAACCAGATAATAAATAGCGGCATAGTTGAGGTACTTATCGTTATTGATAAATTCTTGTCGGACGATGTAATTAGCGTAATTGTAGAGATTGTTTGAAGCAAAAGCCGCTTTATCTATCACCTCAAAGCGAGGGTCGGTTTCTTTGATAATATGTTGTTCGACAATCTGGACTATTTCAGTCATTAGATTGTAATTCCCGGGTGATTTTTTCAGTCTTGCGCCTGGCTTGACGTTGACCATAAAGACGGGCGCAGAATCTATAAATGATGGTTACAAAGTCATCTAACAAATCTTCTTTGCCATCATCAGCCATATTAACCACTTCAAGCCGACGGCCTTGTTGTTCTAATAGAGTTTCAATGTACTTGAACCCAAAGCGTGTTAAACGGTCTTTATGTTCAACAACAATAATGGTTGTGGTCGGATCGGCTAATAATTTCAACAATTTCTTCCGGTTATCACTGACACCTGACCCGACCTCTTTAACAACTTTATGTACTTGCCAACCTCTGGCAGTACAAAAATCAACCAATCTTTCGGCTTGAGAATTAAGATTAGAACGCTT
>QNAT01000223.1 GCA_003641555.1 Thermotoga sp. | reverse complement strand
GAGTGATACCATACTCGCACAGATAGCGGCAGAGGTGCTGTGTATTCCTGTAGACAAGATCATCGTGTATTCATCCGATACAGATATGACTCCATTTGATAAAGGAGCATACGCCTCGTCGACTACATACGTATCGGGAAACGCTACGAAACGTGCAGCCGAGCATATGGCAAACGAGATCCTCAAAGCCGCATCGGAGATAATGGATAAACCCGTTGAATTCCTGAGACTCGAAGATGGGAAAGTAGTTGCAGAAGATGGAGAATCCCTTACCTATTCTGAGATACAAACGAAACTCTTTTATACCCTCAATCAACGCCAACTCGAAGTTACAGAATCGTTCGTGAGTGAGGTTTCTCCACCACCTTACATGGTCTCCTTTGCCGAAGTCGAGATCGACCTCGAAACGGGTAAGGTGGATGTCGTTGATTTTTTGAGTTATGTGGACTGCGGCACCACTATAAATCCCAAGCTTGCCAGAGGGCAGGTTGAAGGGGCAACGGTTCAGGGTATAGGTATGACTTTATTCGAAGAACATGTATACGATAGCAGTGGTCGTATGGTCACGAGCGATTTTTTCACTTACAAGATCCCCGCGAGGGATGATATCAAGAAGATCAGGGTGAGATTCGCCAAAAGCTATGAACCCACAGGGCCATTTGGTGCCAAGAGTGTATCGGAGATAGGTACGGATACCCCTGGACCCGCCATAGCCAATGCCATATTCGATGCCGTCGGCATCAGGATGAGAAGACTACCCATAAAGTCCGAAGACCTGTACTTCGAATTGAAGAAGAAAGGGATTTAATCTCGTTATACACGTGCTTCATTATCTCATTGTAATGCTTTTCTCTTTAACCGCTTATTTACCAATGATAAGTGCAGTGATCGATAAAGCGAGTCTCATAAAAAGGTATGTGGCAAAACCCAACTCCCCCAGTGAAGGGATTTGGAAGGAACGAAGCATAGGCAGATACACTCTGTTAGGCGAAGTGGCTTTTAAGGGCTATTGAAAATGGCTTCTCCTTCAATGCGCTCACTTTTAAGATGGAAAATCCGATGATGTTTCCTTCTTCATCAACTTTTTCCATTACCGCATCGCTTTCTGTTTCCCTGAAGTATCCTTTTTTCGCTCAAAAATGACCTCGAAATAACCCCTTTCCTTTTCCATCGCAACTTATATTTATCGTATCTGCAAGATACGCAGTTATAATAAAACCATCTCCAACCTACAACACATAAATACTTCTCGGCAACAGGTATGATCTCGTAATGCCGATAAAATATCTCAACATCTGGATCTGCTTTAGATCTGACAATTATGTCGGGATTTAACGAGTTTCCCGTTGGAGTTATATCAGAACCTGGTGCGGATATATTCCTTTACTCTAAAATGTTATCATTTGCCCTTGCTAAATCGGACAGGAGGTGAACACCTGTGATGACAAAACTTCAACGTCTCTGTCCATTGGAACGAAGTTCCATTTCTATTAATTCTCTCGCCCACTTTATGACTTTTCTTCTTTCGTTATGATTCGGTTTCTTTAGCCATCCTCTGAATACAGCCTTTTCGACTACAGAATCTGAGATATTTTCTTCCAATGGTTTCAAATAACGTTTATCAATATACTCATCGGTAAAGTGTCCAAAAAGATTTGCCATACAAACGATAAATATGACAACCTTTTTATCTGCTAATTTCGCACGATTTTCAGAGAGGAAGTTAAGTACACTTTTCAAAGGTCTTTCCCAGTATATTGGAGAACCAACGATAAAGAGGTCATAATCAAAATCATCTACTTTGTCCCACGATCTTAAATCAACTTCTGCTTTAGCGTCTGTTAAAGCTTCCTGTATCCACTTCACAATATGGACTGTTGCACCATTCTTCCTTTTGGTGTCGTAGATCACACATATCTTCATATTCAATCCTCCGTTTGGATTCAAACTATCAAAAGGACTTTCGATCTTACCAATGTTCTGGTACTCATACAATATTATACTTCTTTATTTATTTCTATGTATGAAAGGCACTTCTGCGAGCAAGAACTTCCTCCCAATAAAGAGAGTTTTGTAGGGAATTGGAGGGATTCTATCCTTAGAGAATAAACAGCACATGTGAATACGATTCCCCGAGTTCTGGAGATAATTCTTCAATGGAAGCTCTTGCAACTTCCACTTCATCAACATATTCAACCCAATAATGAACGCTGTGTTCGGTAAACACTATTGAATTGGCGGGAATTCGATCCTTCATATCTATCAGATCACGATAACCTTCGTCGCTTATCGTTGGATTAATGCCTCTGGCAATGCGGAGACTCTGTCCAACAAAGAAAAAGAGACAGATAGCGAATATGATCACAGCAATTACCTTTGACTTTCTATAGTCTGACTTCCATATTCTGGATATGCCGTAGCTCAGAATTATCGCCGCTGGCATAACGATCATCAGGGAAGTCCTGAATAGCCATTCGCCTGGTATAAAGGGGAAACATATTATCGAACTTATAGTTGTTGCAGCGATTAAAAGAAACGATGCTTCTTTTTGCCTCTTCTTCCATGTATAGAAAGATAGGATAATCCCTATGGAAATTATCGAAAGGATCATACCCCATTCACCAATTACATTAACACCCCTGCTAAGGGGGTGCTGCCCTGCCTGGATAGGGCCAAAGGAATTTGGAATAGTCTTCACCCCTTTGACTCCATTGATCCTGGGTGTCATCAGATCACGAATGAAATAGAAAACCAGATTAAAATCTTCGAATAGTGAACTGAAAAACGTTGTGGCAACGAATATGAAGGCTAAAATAATCGATGTTATTATACCTACGGACTTCATAAATGATCTTCTATCGACATCGAAGATCAAAACTAAAACAGTATAGATAGCCAAAAATAGGAGAGCTGTGAGAAAATCGAGGATGTGAGTTATTCCGGTTAGGAGGAGAAAAGAGGTGGATAGGATTAAACTTCTTTTCTTAAAACCAGAGAATACCAGGTCATGTAAATAATATATAAATGCTATCAGGAAGAATACGCCAACAGCATTTTTCATGAAATCCGTCAGCATCCTGATATATGGTGCCGAAAAGATGATAAGCAGCATTGCGATAACTCCAGCGAAATAACTCTTTCCAACCCTTTTCATGAGAAAATAGGCAGGAATGGTGGACAGGGTACAAAAAAATGAAACCCCAACTTTGAGTCCTAATGTGACATCTCCTGAAAGAAAAGAAAAAATCGATAGGAGATAGAAAGTTAAAGGAGGAGCACCGTAAACAAGGCTTCCCGTGGTAAGAATGCTCTTTATCTGAATAAGGTAATATGGGACATCAACCATAGGAACTAAATGATTTCTCGAGAATATACATAAATAAAATCCGAATTCAGATAGGAAGAGCAGAAAAACGCTTTTTACCTGTAATTTCTTGATATTTTCTAACATCCGAATGGAACCCCCAGAGAATTGTACATAATAATTCAAGCGTATACGACATTGCGATTATTGGGCATGATAAATCGTGTTCCTACTCCCCATGTAACCACTTCCATAACATTTTCGCTTTATTCACCCTACCCAACTTCAGATACGCTTGATATTCATATTCCAAAGACAGAACGGGTATTTGCATTCCTTAAATCTCTACAATCCTCTCATAACTCATATTATACACTTATGCACAGAAAAGGGCGTGAGATCGTTCTATATTTTAGCCTCTAAGAGTGAAAAAAGGTGTATAATATTGTT
>QNAT01000222.1 GCA_003641555.1 Thermotoga sp. | reverse complement strand
GATCAAAATTGTGATCAAAACTAACTTTCTCATCGTTCTTATTCCTACTTTCGATCGGGATCTTTCCATCCATTGCAATATCTCAAACAGAACTGTTACTACATCTTTACTTTATCACATTTATTCTGACTGTCAAATTTTACCCCTCTGAAAAGCCTTGCTGCACGGGGTGTTTGAGGGTCTAAATTTTATGCATTTTCAACATGCTGGTATTTTCGACCCAAAACACGGCACCCCATGTGTTGGGATGCCCATCGACACATTACGAATTGCCAGTTCCCCTCTATTTGCGAAAAAAGTAATCGAAGGTTTATCACATCTCTTTCTTATCGTCCTTTCTCGATCTCTTTAAGCAAAGAAGAAAGTCTTTTGCTATCGGGATAACATTTCAATCCCTTTCTCAATACTCGACATGCTTCTTCTTTTAACCCTATTTCTAGATAGCTCCTCCCCATGTAGTAATATCCCCATATCTTTTTTTCATCACTTTTTTCAAAATCCACATATGTTCTGAAATCGTCTATTGCTCTTTCGAATGCCCCACATAAAAAGTAATCTTTTCCTCTCAAATAATAAATAACATAATTCCCCTGTAAATCTGAAGATATGATATCGGTATATACTGATATCGCTTTTTGGTACATCTTCTTTGCTTCATACCTCCGCTATCCGCCAATATGCCAAAAGTCCCACTCCGAATGGATATTCTTCCTATCCTAACTTTCCCCTTGATATCCTCCTTATCATGAAAAAGCAGAAAAAGATACACCTCTTCTGGACTGAATGGAAGATTCGTCGGAGTCCTCTTTTCTCCATCACCCCAGAATCCAGTGCTACTCAGTTTAGAAAAGAAGCCAATCCCTTCACTAATCCCTGTCCCAATATTTATCGTCGAGCTCTGGTATATAGAGGCATCGGGTTCATCTTTATTTTCCGGTATTCCGTACAGCTCACAGATACCCGGAAGGTTACCCCTATACAGATTTACTCCGATCACAAAATTTCCCCATATCTTTAATTGGGAAACCACATCTTTAACATCGGCGCTCACCATTATCGGCATTGTTACGATGAAGATAAACAGAAGGACGAATCTTCTTTTTACAACGATATCACACATTTGTATTATCCATCATTCACCTTTTTCTCCTATCGCGTACAAATAATCACCATTGGCAAGATACATCATCTCATTTCCTAAAACCAGAGTGGAGGCACTCCCTATCATATCATCTACATACGGTGGGCCTGGATACCCGAAGGTATATATAGAAACTTTCGTCGGTTCTAATTCGACCTTATATTCCCATTTTACCCCACCATTACTCTTTACAGCTATTATGGTCCTACTCCTAAACTTACTACTCTCAAAGTATAAAACATCGTCCCTATCTATGTACATAACATCATCCTTATCCATGACTAATCCACCGTACGCATCGCTTTTAATCCATTTCTCTTCCCCTTTTCTATTTATTGCGATCAAATATCCTCCATATATTGCATATACGGTCCCATCGCTTCCGACGACTGTTCTTCTAAGACAAGGTGCCCATCCTTCCCACCATCCATTCGCACCCCTAAGATCAAACTGATATCTCCACACTTTCTTCCCATCCGATGTGGAGGTGATTCCTCCCCATGCAGAGATGTATATTGTCCTATTTCCATAAAGGATATCTTCATAAACTATGATACTCCATGGAAGAGTCACACTCTCCCTCTTCCTCACCTCATCGAAATCGTATTCCTTTACGTATTCATTCCTCACGAATTTGAAGGGCTTCGATGTGCAGCTCTTTCCTTCCTCAGGAGTTAAAACATATACCTTCCCCGAATATTCTTTGTACTTATGTTTTCGATAGCCTTCCCATCTGTCTGCAGTATATATCCTACCCTCTTCGTCTATCGCAGGGAATCTTATCCCCCAACTACTCTGTCCTCTAAACTTCCATTTGACCTTTCCTTTCGGGTCTACGATGTAGATCATGTACGGATCCGAAGTGGTAAAGCAGAGGTTCCCATCGTCGAGGGGTGTTAGACCTATTATCTCAGATCCCTGGAGAGATAGGAGTAGACCCTTTTCACCACTCTCCATATCGATGGCATAGATGGTGTTGTTGATGCTCGTGTACAATTCATCGCTCCCGAGAACGAGGAAGGTGTTTTTTTGTCCCCCCTTGCTCTTCTTCCCTTTGAAGGACTGCTTCCATATTATCTCACCATCTCTTATCTTGTATATCCGTGTTTCGTATGTCCTCACCTTCCAATCCTTCTCTTCCACTATGGTATCGACATAAACGTTTTCATCCTTATCCACGACTATCCACCTTATCCCTCCCTCCACCTTGACCTTCCACTTCAGCGTCGGATTCTGTGGACCGCTGTACATACTCCTTCCGGTATGCTGAGGATTACACCTGTACATAGGCCAGGGATGAATGCCATTACTGGGGAAAGCCAGGATAGAGAAGAGGAATATGAAAATTATTAACAATGAAATAGCGGTTATTTTTCTCACCGTTTACACCTCACTTTAGTATTCTAAATTTTGATGAATAAGAGTCGAAGTAGTAATAATAATCACAGATCCCAAAGTATATCACCCTGGCTTCTTCTTTCTGGTAATACTTATGTCTTAGGAGTTGCACCTGATCGAGATTGGACATGAAGCAGGGTTCTGTAAGAACAGCTGGTATATCTGGATTCACTTCATATACATAATCGAATACTGCTAATCTCCCTACCCATGTTTCTGTTTCTGGTCGAACTGCTTTTTCTGGAGGAGTAAGCCCTATCCACTCATAAAATCTCCTGGCAATCGCATAGGCTAAAGTCTGTCCTAAGATTTCAAAAGTCCGATCATGGTACCCATAATAAGGATAAAATATACGGCTATAATTTACCGATCGATTTGTAGAACTGCTGTGATGAATTGAGATGAACATATCTTTACCCTCGGCCGCTTCCCCTCTTTCCTCAAATGGGATATAAGAATCGTCTTCCCTCGTCATCGTTACCTCTGCCTCATGGTTCTTTAAATAATCTCTTAGAAGCAGTGCTACCCTGAGATTGATGTCTTTTTCGTAAATCTCGATCAATTCGCTATTAGGGTCGCTTGGATCCACAGGGACATCGGGATTAACTGCTCCCGGGTCGCTTCCACCGTGTCCCGGATCGAGTACAATTTCTTTTCCAACGAGCAAGTCTTCATCAGCCGGTTTGTTGCCTGGATCCTCTGCCTGCCAGTCTTCATACACATCATCTGCATCATCAAACCACTTTTTTCCCTCCCACAGGTTAGGCTCCGCAGGGTCGCTACTATCATCTCCATTGCCACATCCACCGATCAGAAACAAATCTAACGCTATCAACACAAGAATACACATCGCTGCAATCCAAAATCTTTTGCTTTTCCTCATGTCCTCCCTCCTCGAGATTTGGGTTATAATATTATTAACAGGATCAAAATTGTGATCAAAACTAACTTTCTCATCGTTCTTATTCCTACTTTCGATCGGGATCTTTCCATCCATTGCAATATCTGAAACAGAACTGTTACTACATCTTTACTTTATCACACCTATTCTGACTGTCAAATTTTACCCCTCTGAAACTCCTCGCTGCACGGGAGATCTGAACCCTAATTTTTATGCATTTTCGGCATGTTCGGATTTTATGTGTATAACAATCCCCCATGTGGTAGATTACATTAAAATGGATTATCGAGGCAGGTGATATGAGTAGATAGAGGATTATCTGAT
>QNAT01000221.1 GCA_003641555.1 Thermotoga sp. | reverse complement strand
TTTCAAAAAGACGTAATTACTACATCTTCGTTATCCGTTTAGGCGTCTTTATCCCCAGTTTCTTGAACAGTGCCTGTGTTTCCTCCTTCATCTCCGTCCTTATCAGATAATCCTCTTCCTCTATCCTCATCTTCACCATCTTCAACGACTTCATCGGTGCTGTTTCTGGGTCATTTTTTGGCAAAGCTGAGGTAAAGTCAAAACCTCAATCGGACAATTTCATCTTATACTATACATACCCGTAACCGTAGGGACATGGCTTTAGTCTTGTCCGATGGAACGAAGTTCCATAATGTTATTCACCTATGGCGAATCGGACAGGTTTAAAAAACCTGTCCCTACGATTTTTTGAAACGATTGTATCTTAACATTCTGTTTTCAAATACCTTTGTTTTGCAATACTCCTATTATGTTCATTTCTTTTGTCTTGATACAAGTCAAACGAACCAAAGAAAAAGTCAAAACCTCAATGATCCTGATGGATCAATTCAATTTTATAGTATACATGAGCATCTTAGTAGTTTCTTCAACAGTTGTTCGATAATTCTTCATCACTATTTGTTTATCCAGTTCGATACGAATTCTTAACTGCTCATCAAGAGATTCTGGCATTTCCTCCTCGTCAAGAATTTCGATCTGACCTGTGGGCAGCACCAATACGTCTACGATCAAGTCACGCCAGCAAAACTCCCGGGGAGATAGCACCACCGAATCAGCGAGGCTGAAATAATTGCCAATCTCATTCCCTTTTTTGTCGAACCATTTGTATAGGATATATGGTCTATCTATCCAATAGAATCCATAAGAAACTGTGCTGGGCGGCAGGATAAGACTTCCTACTCGTCGTTGATGTCTGACTAAATATCTAAGAATGCCAAACTGGCCGCGCAAGGTTAACAATTCACACTTGTATACTATTTCTTCTCCAGATAGGAATCGCTTTCTTTCCCTGCAGTGTACCATATTCAGCAGATTTTTATACCCCTTCCATCGATAATATACTCTTGCCGTTCAATATGTATTTCAAGTATTTTCCTGTATAGGATATGGGATTTTGTGCTATCTCTTCTGGTGTTCCTTCTGCCACGATGAATCCACCTTTATCTCCGCCTTCTGGGCCAAGATCTATGATGTGATCTGCATTCTTGATGACATCCAGGTTGTGCTCTATCACGATAACCGTATTACCGTTATCCACGAATCTCTGGAGGACATCCAACAATTTATTCACATCATCAAAATGCAAACCTCTGGTGGGCTCATCAAGGAGATAGATAGTCTTACCAGTGGGGATCTTCTTCAATTCCGCTGATAGTTTTATCCGCTGAGCCTCTCCACCTGATAGAGTTGTGGCAGGCTGTCCTATCTTTATGTAGCCGAGCCCGACGTCATGCAGCAGTTGTAGAATCCTATTTATTTTGGGGATGTTCTCGAAGAATTTTAAGGCTTCATCTACCGTCATGTCCAGCACATCGGCTATATTTTTACCTTTGTATTTCACTTCTAATGTCTCACGATTGTATCTTTTTCCTTTACAGACCTCGCATTCAACGTATACATCTGGTAAAAAATGCATCTCTATTCTCTTCATACCCTGTCCCTGGCATGCCTCACATCTACCACCTCTAACGTTGAAACTGAACCTACCTTTCTTGTATCCTCTTGCACGGGCTTCGGGAGTCATGGCGAAGAGCTCTCTGATCTCATCGAAGACCTTCGTGTAAGTTCCTGGATTACTCCTCGGTGTTCTGCCTATAGGAGATTGATCTATGTTTATGACCTTATCTACATTTTCGAGACCTTCTATCCCATCGAATTCACCAACACTGTAGTTATGCTCGAAAAGGTAATTCATGAGAGCAGGATAAAGAGTTTCCATGAGAAGAGAAGATTTTCCAGAACCTGAGACTCCCGTTATACATATGAACTTACCCAACGGGAAAGTTACATCTATGTTTTTAAGATTGTTATGCCTGACTCCTCTTAATATGAGTTTTTTCCTATTTCCAGGTCTTCTCGCACGCTTTATATCTATCTTTTTAATACCCTTTAAGTAATCAGCTGTAAGAGATCTCCCCACCGCTTTATCTATATTCGATGGTTTACCAGAAAAAACGATGTTTCCTCCGTTCGTCCCTGCTCCTGGTCCCATATCTATCATATGATCTGCTGATCTTATAACCTGTTCATCATGTTCTACAATGATTACTGTATTACCCAGGTCTCTCAGAGATCGAAGAGTCTTTATCAATCTCTTGTTATCACGTTGGTGAAGGCCTATCGTGGGTTCATCCAAAACGTACAGAACGCCTGCGAGTCGAGCACCTATCTGCGTTGCAAGTCTGATCCTCTGAGCCTCTCCTCCGGAAAGCGTTAAAGCCATTCTATCCAGGGTCAGGTAATCCACACCTATCTCTTCGAGAAAAGATAGCCTTTTCTTTATCTCTCTCACCACTTCTCCCACGATCTCCTCCTGACGTGTTGTTAATCGAAGCGATTCTATGAATTCAAGTGCTTCCCCTATATTCAGAGCTGTGAAATCCGCTATATTCTTGCCACCTATTGTTACAGCAAGTACTTCGGGTCTCAATCTTTTTCCATTACATACTGGACATTTTTCAGAACGCATGAAGGTATTCTCTATCCATCTTCTCACATCATCGGATTTCGTCTCTCTATAGCGTCTTTCCAGTTGATTTATCACTCCCTCGAATCTCCTGTGTGAATCATAATCACCCCTGAAAAAAGAGAGTTTTATATGTATGATGTCAGGAGAGCCGTATAGGATTATATCCTGAACCCTTCTGGAAAGTGCTTTGAAAGGTTTGTAGATATCGAATTTATAGTGAGATGCCAGACTCCTAAAGATGGAAATAGAAATGGAATTGTCACTGTAAGACCTGATGGCGCCGTCTATTAGACTCCTGTTCTCATCCACCACAAGAGAGGGATCGATGTGCAACGTATATCCCAGGCCGTAACAATTCGGACATGCTCCGTAAGGACTGTTGAAAGAAAACAATTTAGGAGTTATCTCTGGTAGACTTATATTACATACAGGACAGGCGAAATTCTCACTAAATGAGTGTATTTTACCTGTCTCATATTCTTCTACTTCCACGTAACCATGGGATTCTTGAAGTGCCAATTCTGCTGATTCTGCTATCCTTTCCCTTCTCTCTTCTTCTATTTTCAATCTATCGACTACCAACTTCACCGTATGTTTCTTTTCTTTGTCTAATCTTATTTCTTCATCCAGTTCGTAGATAGTCCCATCTACTTTAACCCGGGAGTAGCCTTTGGAACGAAGTTTCGCAAAGACGTTTCTATATTCACCTTTTCTCTCACGGCTTATTGGGGAGTGTATCAAGCAGCGCTTTCCGGCCAGCGTATCCATTATCCTATCGATTATCTCATCGAGAGTCTGACGCTGGACTGGTCTACCACATTTTGGACAATGAGGCACTCCTATACGTGCGTAGAGAAGGCGAAGATAATCATAAATTTCCGTTACCGTTCCCACTGTAGAACGTGGATTGTGAGAAGAAGTCTTCTGCTCTATAGCTATTGCAGGAGATAGCCCTTCTATATATTCCACATCAGGCTTCTGGATGTTTCCAAGGAATTGTCTTGCATAAGAGGATAGGGATTCCATGTATCGTCTCTGGCCTTCAGCGTAAAGAGTATCAAATGCAAGGGAGGATTTACCAGAACCAGATATGCCAGTAATAACGACTAACTTATCCCTCGGGATCACCACATTTATATTCTTGAGATTGTGTTCG
>QNAT01000220.1 GCA_003641555.1 Thermotoga sp. | reverse complement strand
TCTACTATCAGAGGGTATAGGCGATACGATAAGGGTTTCTTTGACAGGGGATCCGCTCCAGGAACTCGATATATGCTGGATGATACTCGATGCACTTCATATCAGGAAGAGAAAAGGGATAAGGCTCATATCCTGTCCAACGTGTGCCAGAACGAATGTGAATTTGGGTGAAGTGATCGCGGAATTGAAGGAAAAACTTCCTGTTATAAATATGAACTTGCGTGTTGCAGTTATGGGATGTGTTGTGAACGGCATAGGGGAAGGGAAAGAAGCAGATATAGGGGTTGCCTATGGGAAAAGTAAGGCAGTTATATTCAAAAAAGGTAAGATCTTGAGAACTGTCAATAACGATGAAGTGGTGAATGTCATGGTCAATATGATCCTGAACACCTTTGACAGGCCTCAAGCGTAATGATAAGCATTCGATATAGAAAATGTCCGAACCTCAAGATGAGTAATTTAAATTCTCATCGGGATTCCATATCGAACAGAGGTGTTACGTCTCCTTCCACAACGGCAGATTTACCTTGGAGGTAAGAAGATATGTTTATAGAAATGATAAGGAGGGGTGAGTTTCTATTCATCTTTAATCCTCCAGGTTTACTAAGATCCTTTCGAAGATGGGCTTTAGAGTGGGAATGTCTTTTTTTATGACTTCCCATACTCTTTCAACTGTTACCCCAAAATATTCGTGGATGAGTTTATTTCTCACACCTGCTATACTTCTCCATGGTGTTTCTGGATATTCTTCTTTTACTTCTTCGGGTATTTTTTTCACTGCTTCTCCGATGATTTCTATAGCTCTGATTACTGCGTAGATAGTTTTGGTATCTTCAGCAAATTCATCGTAAGACATATCCTTTACGAATTCCAGAGGGTGGTAGCCATCGCATTAATAATATCCTCAATATAGTCACCAATTTCCCTTTTCATAGATAGATCGCTTCTCTTAATATATGCTTGCCTATTCCTGGCTTCAACGCTGACTTTTCCACCAGATCTACCTTTATTCCTAATAAATCGCTTATATAGTCTTCTAACTTTACAAAGTCCAAAAGACTTATTCTTGCATTGGGCTCGAATTCAACAAGTATGTCAACATCACTGCTTTCTTTTTGTTCTCCTCTTACATAAGAACCAAAGATACCGATTTCTTTAACTCCATACCTTTTTTTAAACTCTTCTTTACATCCCTTCAGGATATTCATAATATCTTTGAGATCCAGGATCTTTGTATTCGCCAATTTTACTCCTCCATCAGCCTCTTTTACACAACAAAAACGGTTAGTCAATAGTATACCACAGGCTTTCGATGTAAGGGGGACTGAACATTCACCCTAAAGTTTTTTCTCTTTCATCTGGCGAAAATTTTGCTTTCCTGTGAATGATCACGGCATCGTTGTATTGAACAACTTTCCTTATGCCTCTCCAGAGCATAAAAGAGAGAAGAATATCTCTCTGGATGGGATAAGGGTATCGAAACGGATAAAGATGACAGGTTTCTCTTACTCACCGGAGATACACTTCTTCCACTCTCACCACGTGATTATGATCTGTGAAGTATTTCATCTTTGGGGATCCTTAGATGTTCACTAACATCGTTCAAGATGGCATTTAAAGTTCCAATCCTAAGTGGCTTACTTTTTGGGATCGTTACGTGGTGTTCACCATTTCTGTATGTGGTAAGGCGCATATGGCTACCAGTCTGTCGTGTTAAATGATAATCATATTTGGAAAGTACTTTTGCGAGTACATCACTATTGAGATCCCTCGGCAATTTCATACGGTTATGAGTTCGTCCTTAACGAAATGGATTCTCACCAGCGTTGGCATGTTTTCTTCATCGAAATGACAATGCACTGCATCCCGGATGTTTTTTTTGATCTCACCGAGGGTTTCACCATCGGTGAATATCGAATACCCCAGAGCACGTGCTTCGTACCCACCTTCAGGAGATTCTTCTACCAGGAAGATGATTTCCTTTGCTTTTCCCACCATTGTTCACCCCATATTTCGAGTTCTCTGTTTACATTTTACCACGAACGAACATGGATCTTTTAACGTTCAACATCGAGCGAGAGGATTAATAGACCTTGAATTCCTCATATCGGCAGGTATACTTGCGAGCTTTCATTTCTATTCGCCTGGTGAGGCAACGGCACTGGGGCACGTGATGGGTACATTCTTTTTGGGACTATTTTTTCAATTATCTGTATGAGATGTTGGAATATTCTATATACTCTCCCTGGATATCTCATACGGTATGGGATGTGGTGGCATTCAGTATCATTTCATGATGAAACATAGGCAAGGAGTATCTGCAACACTCCCTTTACTTTATATATCGATCACCTCTTTCTTCTCTCTAAAGGTTATACCGAATTGAGAAAGCTCTTCCAACACAGGTTCGTAGATCATCCGATCAACCGGGATATGAACTCCTTTGAGAGTTATTTTTCCATTCAGGATCAGTTTCACTGCAATCGCTGCTGGAAGGGCAACTGTTCTCGCTATCGCCGTATCTCCATCTGGTATTCCGAAGTTTATCAGAGTTGAAATACGTTTCTCTCTGGAATGTTTATCAGGATATTCTGCGATGAATTCATGCTGCAAGATGATCATATCCCTTTCGCCATTTTCATACTTCAATTTCTCCAACATAAGGGCAGCCATGATATCGAGTTCTGAACCATAATCGACAGGCAGCGGTTTATTACTCAATATGCCAAGCCATTTAAGCCTTTTCATAACGGTTGAATATTTATCGATATGAAGATACGCAGCCAATGCCTCTTCCATATCATCATAAACTGGACTCCCTAATTTTTTTCTGAAGAATTCTCTATACGTGAGGCCTTTTAACGCTTTCTTTTCATCGTCTACCAGTCCAAGGTCTACCAATCTTTTCAATGTCTCACACCAACCTATATATCTAAGAGTTCCTCTATACATCATTTGTGTCTCAGGGATATTGTATTTCCTTATGTATGGAAAGGCATTTCTGTTTGGATAGTCTTCGAAATAACCCAGGCCTTCGATATATTTAAATGTGTAGTTTTCGAAGAGATGTTCACCTGATACAAATACTTCCTTCCCATTTTCCAGATATCTTGCCTCGTTCTTCGAATCGAGGATGAGCCCTCGAGGTGCCCAGGAGAATTTGTATCCAAATGGATTTGTGTTGGCTTCTGGTGCTGGAAGTGAGCCGCAATACGAACGAAAACTCACAACTTTACCACCATCGTTATGGATTTCATCGATGATCTTCACCGCTGACATATGATCGATTCCGGGATCCAATCCTATTTCGTTGAGTAGAATAATACCCACTTGCCTCGCTTTTTCATCAAGGCTTTTCATCTCCTCACTAACATAAGAGGTGGTTACCATTGGCTTTTTGGCTTCGATGCATAAATTTGCTACTTTCGGGTGAAGAGGTGGGGGTAAGAGGCTGACGACGAGATCTGCTCTGGACATCAAATCTCTCAGTTTCTGGACATCACTTACATTGAGCGCGTAAGATTTTCCTTTAGGATCGCCCCCAATGAGTTTCTCTGCTTTACTCACCGTCCGAGTAGCTACGTTCACATAAAAATCTTCTTGCTTTAAAAGATAAGATACGAGGGGCTTCGCAACCAACCCAGCTCCAAGAACGAGAATTTTCTTCATTTTCTCTCCTCCATTCTGTTTAATATATAGTTCCTTTAATCCCAATGGTTTGGGGTAATCAGGCGTGCCTACAGACTTATACTTATTTCACTCTAAAAAGTGAGTACAGCCTTTTACTCTCC
>QNAT01000219.1 GCA_003641555.1 Thermotoga sp. | reverse complement strand
CCAGATGCAGAATTTGAAGCCCTTGCTTTTAAAGATTCTCTTAAAAACAGCGTGGAACGTGTTGCACGCCTTGGATTTGATGGTATTGAAATAGCAGTGAGAAATCCGATAACGGTAAACGTTTCGGAGATCATGGATACGATAGAGAAAAATGGTATAGAAGTACCAGCTGTAGGAACAGGGCAGGCCTTCGGGCAAGAAGGCCTCTCCCTTTCCGATCCAGATGAAGAGGTGAGGCGAAAAACACTGGAGAGATTGAAATTACAAGTAGAATTCGCTGCCAGATTCAAAGCAAAGGTGATCCTGGGCTTGATAAGAGGAAATATCCAGAAAGGGGTTAAGAGAGAAGATGCCTTTAGATGGTTAATCGAAGGAGTAAAGAGATGTGCTGATTATGCGGAAGGATATGGTACGGATATATTGATCGAACCCATAAACAGGTACGAAGTTAACTTGATAAACACGGTAGATGAATGTCTGGATCTCATAAAAATCGTGGATAGAAATAACGTCTTTATTTTAGTAGATACATTTCATATGAACATAGAAGAGCCAGATATAGCGAAGAGCATAAAGAAAGCCGATAAGAGGATAGGACATGTCCATGTAGCCGATAGTAACCGATGGGCACCTGGCTTCGGGCACATAGATTTTAGTGAGATAAATAGAGCGTTGAAAGAGGTTGATTATGATGGTTATATCTCTGCGGAGATCTTACCGATGCCGGATCCTGATGCGGCGGCTCGGCAAGCTATAAAAGCGATAAAGGGGGTGTTCATATGATAAAGCTGATGATATTTGATTTCGATGGTACGACTGTAGATTCTATGGACAGACTTGCTGAAATAGCAGTAGAAGAGGTTTGTTCAGTATATGATGCCTCAGAAGATGAGATAAGAGAATGTTATCTCGAAACTTCTGGTTTACCTTTTTCTGAACAGATCGAAAGGATGTTCCCCGGAGAGAAAAAGAATTCCGAGATCGTGAATAGATTTGAAAATAGAAAGCGTGATGAACTGCTCGAATATCCATTGTTTCCAGATACGAAAATGACTTTGATGGAACTTCGTAAACGAGATTATATCGTGGTGATCTCATCGAGCAATTTCAAAGAAAATGTCGAAGTCTATTTCAAAGAAAAGGGAGTAGAAGTCGATCTTTTACTTG
This sequence comes from Thermotoga sp., assembly GCA_003641555.1. Classification (GTDB taxonomy): domain Bacteria; phylum Thermotogota; class Thermotogae; order B3-G13; family B3-G13; genus B3-G13. The sequence goes on along the minus strand of QNAT01000219.1, from coordinate 2,625 downwards.
GATTCAAAAGGGATTTTGGAAAGGGTAGACCTCATTTCGATTACATCAAGAAGACCTTCGATGTGGATAGGGAAGAAATGATATTCATTGGTGATTCTCCCATGGATGCTAAAAGGGCTCGTGATTATGGGATTAAATTCATATGCAAGTTAGGTACGTTTGATGAGAAAGCCCTGGAGAACAATCCTGATATTCCTTACATATACCGTCTATCCGATCTTTTGAAACTCTATTGAAAGGAACGGATTCTTTATGAAGAAGAGAAATGCGATAGTGGGACAATCAGGCGGTCCGACAGCTGTTATAAACAGCAGTTTGTATGGTGTAATAATAGAAGCAAAAAGATACGAAGAAATAGGAACGGTATTTGGCATGATCCATGGAATAGAGGGCGTATTGAAGGATGAGCTGATCGATCTATTTGAAGAAACGGGTGAAACACTGAATTGGTTAACGTATACTCCTGGTGCTGCTCTGGGCGGATGTAGATATATGTTAAAGAGTACCGATCCAGATGATGAAGATATAAAAAGGATATTCAGCGTATTCGAGCGGTATAATATAGGTTATTTTTTCTACATAGGTGGAAACGATTCTATGGATACCGCGAATAAGATATACGAGGCAGCAAGAAAAATAGGCTATGAATTAAGTGTTATAGGTATACCGAAGACCATAGATAATGATCTCCCTGAGACCCATCACTGTCCTGGCTTTGGTAGCGCAGCGAAATATGTAGCGACTTCTGTAAAAGAAGCGGGTTTACACACGGAGAGTATGTACACTTCGGAGCCCATCTCCATACTAACAACGGTAGGTAGAAATACAGGTTGGCTTCCTGCATCTTCTATTCTTGCAAAGGGATCTAAAAGAGATGCACCACACCTGGTATATTTACCAGAAATGCCATTTTCCAAAGAGCAATTCCTGAAAGATGTGGAGAAAATACATAAGGAAGTAGGAGGAGTTTTTATCGTTACAGGTGAAGGATTGATAGACGAGAAAGGAAAGTATGTGGGAGTAAGTGAAAGTAAAGTGGCATTGGATGCCTTTGGACACCCTGAACTGGGGAGCGTCGGAGAGTACCTGAAGATTATGATAGAGAAGGAACTGAAACTGCACACCAGAACGATAAAATTGGATATATGTCAGCAAAGCGCTATGCACTTTGCCTCTATAAGAGACAGAGACGATGCAATACTCGTGGGTAAGACCGCTGTAAAAATAGCAATAGATGGAAATTCAGGGGTTATGATCACATTGGAAGAAGAAAAAGGTAAGACAGGTGCTACATCGTTGTCGAATGTGGCAAATATCGAAAGAAAGATGCCGAGAGATCTTCTAAATAAAGAGAGAAGTTTGCCATCAGAAAAGTATATAGATTATGTAAAACCTCTTATAGAAGGAGAAGTGAAGATTCCCATAGCAGATGGGCTGCCGGAATACAGGAGACTGAAAGGGAGGTGATAGATGGAATGAGAGAGTTTGGTAGACCTTTACATATCTCTAAAAATTTTTGAGGAGGGATTAGTATAAAAAAGGTTTATGTTCGTTGCAAATTTCATAGGAAGGGCAAATTTCATGAGAGCAAAGGTTTTAGGGGTAGATGAGAAGGCTATGACAGTTGAATTACAAGGAAAAAAATACGAATTGGAAAGGCGAACAAATTGGAAAGTAGGAGAAGAGGGAATGATAATGATAAGGCCGGAGACCGTCAGAATAGTAGACGCTCAAAAAGGAGATCTAAAAGGAAGGGTCAAAAATAGCGTTTATCTTGGTTCATCAGTGAACTATGAGATCATCGTGAGTGAAGAGGTCTTTCGTATAGACGTTCAAGATCCTTTGAGGGAGAAGATATACAATGAAGGTGAAGAGGTAGGCATAAAGTTGAACCCTCATTCTCTCCATATACTGAAAGTTAGCTAATCTTATCGCTCGTTATTCGCTATAAAACTATTGAATGCCTACACTGAGGAAAAATATCGTATCATTTTTGCAGTAATATCATGATGTGATATAATTCAAATGATGAGAGATAGATTGCATAAAAATTGGGGTGTAGCCAAGCGGTAAGGCAACGGCTTTTGGTGCCGTGATGCGAAGGTTCAAATCCTTCCACCCCAGCTTATAAATAGAGAACCCTGTTCCCTATGTGTTTGATAATTTTTCCAGTTTCTCCCAAAATGGTGAGGAAGGATATTTGTTTTTTACCATCTCACGTAAAGTCTCAAGTTTTTCTTTTTCATCTGGTATAAGAGGGTGTAATAGATAAACTGCTTCGGGTAATGTCTCATGATCGGGATAGTCCCTTATCAATTTCTCAAGGTACGATAATTCTCTTTGAAAATCATTTATACTCAAAGCACATTTCGCGGCGTTCAACAAAGCATTCGGACAATTCTCATCTGTTGGAAAAAGATTACAAAATAATTCGAAATATTCCAATCCTTTTTGAGGATTATTCTCCAGTAGCATTGTTTTATAGGCAAGTTTGTATAGGGAATCCGATGATGTAACCAGATTGATGGAATCGAGATCTACAGTCTTCAAGATCATAGCCGCTTTCTCAAAATCTTCAAAAAGAGGCAGTTTATCTCTGATTTTATCGTATATCATGTGTGCGGT
>QNAT01000218.1 GCA_003641555.1 Thermotoga sp. | reverse complement strand
TTCATGCTATGTCCTGGACATCGTATGGCTTCATCGATGCTGTTTCCAGGTTATTTTTTGGCAAAGTTGAGTTAAATCCGTTATCTCAACGGAATATCTTATCTCTTTGTGGGTAAAAGAAATTGCCGACCTGTCTGCCGTGCCTACGGCACAGGCTGTTAGCTGCTGCACATCAATTATGGGTGTTTCCGCTTCGTCCACCAGCCGTTTCCATAATGATTCAACATTTAATTTCTTTGTCCAACGTTTAAGATAATCTATGTCTAATTTTCCGTACTGCACTTCATAGACTCGTAGGGCACGGTAGATTGTTTCTCACTCCCACCAGAGAGTTTTGCCCATTTCAATTTGACTAAGATCGTGTCTTCGGGACTCGAAACTTGCATTTTTAACCCCATAAACTCCTCACTGATCTTGCGTGAAAAACGTGACAGGTCAAAAGGAGTGTTGGTTAATATCCAAAAATCAACATTATCCCCGGTGTTTAAATCAATTAGGTTAAACATACTCTGTCTCTTAATTGCATCAAGAATGCTATCTTCATCTAAATAAAAATCGGGTGATGGGAAATCCTTGACTAATTTCACGGCTTGCGGTTTTTGAATGGCAATGATCATGTCTATATCAGGAATAGACCGTGGTTCACCTTGTAAGTTTGATACAACAGAACCTGTTATCGTATATTGGATTCCAGCCCGATCGAGCGTTTGAATAACCTTTTTTAATAATTCCTGTTGTGATATTTATCCAGACGCTCCAAAAGTATTTTTTTGAATTCTTTATCCTCAAGATTTGGGAATCTTTTGTGTAGGCCATGAATAAAAAGTTGCCTGGCAAATTCAGACAACTCAAACGCCTTATGTAACTTCTTTCAGGTGACATTTGACGAAGCATCTGGATGTATATCTTATGGTTTTGACGTTCTTCAATATTCATAATTCCCGCACAGCATTTTTATTTCTTTGTAAAGTGCCCCATCAACACTTTAATTATACGGCGAGAAGAGATCAGACAGATTCTGTTGTTTGTGTTGTAGTTGTATCTTCTACAACATATTCTTCGGTTTTTTCTACATTTTCTTCCGTACTCTGAACTTCTTGTACCTCCGGGATTTCCTTCTCCTCTTCTGTTTTTTGTGCCTCTAACGTTTCTTGATAACCCTGTCTTCCCTCAATAATGGCGTCGGCAATCTTAGAAGTTATTAAAGCTGTAGCCCTTATGGCATCATCGTTGCCAGGAATCACGTAATCTATGGGATCTGGATCACAATTTGTGTCTACTAACGCGACTACGGGTATTTTCAGCTTATTCGCCTCTGCAACGGCATTCTTTTCTTTTCGGGGGTCTATCACAAACACCGCCCCTGGTAGCTCTACCATTTCCTTTATCCCAGCGAAGTATTTTTCCAATTTCTCCTTTTCACGCCTGATTTTCAAAGCTTCTTTGGGAGGAACCTTGTCCAATTCTCCATTTTCTTCCATCTTTTCTATTTCTTTGAAGTAATCGATCCGCTTCTTGATGGTCCTAAAATTGGTTAACATACCTCCAAGCCATCTTTCTGTAACATAGAATGCCCCGGCTCTTCTGGCTTCTCTTTCAATAGCTTCCTGTGCCTGTTTTTTCGTTCCAACCATTAAAACTGTGCCTCCTTTCGAGGCAACATCCACGATAAAATTGTAAGCCCTATCGAACATCTTAACTGTTTTTTGAAGGTCTATTATATATATACCTTTCCTTGCTGTATAAATATAGGGCTTCATTTTAGGATTCCAGCGCTTTGTCTGATGCCCGAAATGCACACCTGTTTCGAGCAATTGTTTCATACTTAATACTGACACACTTCCACCTCCGTTTGGTTTTTTCCTCCACCCCTTTCTTCTCTCATAATTACCCTGTAGGGCACCAAATATGAGATCAAGAGGTGTGCGAATTTATTTTTTACTCTTCTTGAGAGAAGAGATTCTATCTCTAATCTTAGCAGCTAATTCATAATTCTCATCTTTTATTGCTATTTTCAATTGTTTATGAAGAAAGTCAATTTTTTTCTTCACATCTATTTTGAGATACCGAATAGATCTTACATCTTTAAAGATTATAGAACGTAATATCAGATATTCTAAATTCATGTAAGGAGTGAAATATACGATTTGCCTTTTATGCCAACGATCCTCAAAAGTATCGAGGTATTTGATATATCGCCAAAAACCCTTTTTGAATCTTAAAAATCCGTCTACATTATTTTCAAAAGAACGCTGTAGACGGCTGTAATCCAATGTAATCGTTTTCCTTTCCCCATCGATAATAAATGAGATACCCTTATTCATAATACCTTTCCTTCAGGAACTCCATCGACTGTTTTATTATACAAAGTCATGGCTTTACTTATCCCGTCCCTTAGAAACATTTCTATTGCCTTCGCAGCGATGTCTATTGCATCAGTCATAATTGGGATCTCATTCTCTTCAAAATTTGATAACACATATCTGGTTATCTCTTCCTCCCCCCTACCTATACCTATTCTCAATCGAGGAACATCTTCCGTTCCTAATGCATGTAGGATAGATGCCATTCCTTTATGTCCACCCGATGTGCCCCTGGCTCTCAACCTTATTTTACCAACTTCTAAATCCACATCATCATAAACGACCAGCATTTCTTCCACTGTTGTATCGAACCGTTCAAACGCATCTTCCACTGCTTTCCCGCTCAAATTCATATAGGTCATGGGCTTTATAATCGATACTTTCTTATTACAGTACTCGATCACATATCCAATAAATGTCTTTTCATTTATTTCTTTCTTCACATTTTTATTCTCAAGAAATTTATCAATGACTAAAAAACCAACATTGTGTCTTGTAAGAGTATATTTATACCCTGGATTCCCAAGCCCAACGATGAGATTCATCCCTTTTCTTCTTCCTCTTCGCCTCCCTTTTCTTTTATGATTTCGGGTTCTTCCTCCTCTTCCTCAGCTGCTACTACCGGGATCTCTTTTTCCACTTTCCTCGGTGGGATAACTGTGAAAACTGTCTGTTGAGGTTCATTCTTCACTTTTATTCCTTCAGGGAGTATGAGATCTCTTACATGAAGACTGTGTCCTATATCGAGATCACTAATATCGACATCAAGGTATTCTATTAGATCTTTTGGAAGTGCTTCAGCTTCTAGCTCATGCAAAACAGATTCTTCCATTCCACCTTTCTCAGCACCTTTAGATTTACCCACAAATTTCAAAGGTAAGACAAAGTGAACAGATTTACCAGCAGCGAGTTCGTAGAAATCCACATGAACTATCTTTTCTGTAATTTTATCATAAGTAACTTGTTTAACGAGTACATTCCTCTTCTCATCACCAAAAGCAGCATTTATCACAGTTGCTTCTCCGATCTTTTCTATAAGCACCTCTATATCATGACTATCCACCTGTACTGCTTCGGGTGCTATATCTGGTCCGTATACTACAGCAGGAATTTTCCCCTGTCTTCTAAGCCGCCTACTCGCTCTCTTACCAAGAGCCTTACGTTTCTCTAACACTATTTCTGGCATATCAACCTCCTACTAATTAAATCTTATCATATCTACTTTATATATCTTAACAGGAGTTGAAGCTCATTGCAAGTCCTCAAAAAAGCCCAAATTCCCGGATAGAAACTAAAAAGGGGGTAAACCCATAAAATTTGTCTGCACTTTTTCAAAAATTCAGTAAAACTTCGAAATCATCTCAGCAAATATTCATTATTTTTGACAAAATCGACAAATTCCCAAACGTTATTCTCTTCCCTTCTCAAAAGGGC